>JAKADF010000038.1 GCA_021820805.1 Bacillota bacterium | reverse complement strand
AAAAAATTTCCAATTTCTAAGTGCTTCACGGATATCGGCGTGCTTCGTTAGACACCAAAAACCTTTTCCTTCCTTCCAGTCATACCAGTAGACAGGTGCTTCGCGCCTCAGTCTTGCAAACATCTCATGTGGAACACTTTCGACAAAAGCATCATGTTCTAGATTAACGTTTAGTAACTCAACTTCTGATAAGCTCACTTGGTTGTTCCCTCCTTAACTTGAAGTGTTTTTAAATCAGAGTAAAAATCAAGCGCATAATCTCCGCCCTCGCGGCCGAGCCCCGAAATTCCGGTTCCCCCAAAAGGTGCGGATAGGTCACGAACCAAAAAGCAGTTCGACCATACGGTACCTGCACGGACAGCACGCCCAACGCGGTTTGCCCGTTCTGCCGAAGAGGTGTACAAGATAGCTGCCAAACCGTATCTTGTGGAATTGGCTAGTGTAATTGCCTCTTCTTCACTCTCGAATGTTTGAATCGTTAATACAGGCCCAAATACTTCTTTCTGAATTACTTCAGAATCATTACACTTCGGTACAATCAGAGTTGGTTCGTACCAAAGACCACCAATCTTTGCTCGTTTTCCTCCCCTGATAACGTGGTCGCCGTTCTGTTCTGCACGCTTCACAAACCCTTCAACGCGTTCTAAATGGTCCGGATGTATCAGTGGAGCAATTGTTGTTTCGTTATCGCGCGGATCACCAAGAATATGGGCATCCGTATAGCGATGGAACATTTCTAAAAATGGCTCAAAAATAGACTTTTGCACTAATAACCTGGTTCCAGCCAAGCAAACCTGACCAGCATCGTCATACTGATTTGCAGCTTTTTGTGCAGCTGCCTCTAAATCACTATCATCAAATACAATGAGTGGACTCTTCCCACCAAGTTCCGCCGTAAGTGGTACGAGGTTCTCTGCACCAGCATGAGCTATCAATCGTCCCGTTTCAGGAGACCCGGTAAACCCTATACGTCGAATTTTAGGATTCCTGACGAGCGCTGCGCCTGCTTCTTCTCCAATCCCATGTACGACATTAAACACGCCAGCTGGAAATCCAGCTTTATCAACAAGGTCTGCAAGTATCGCACAGGTAAGTGGAGCCCATTCGGGTGGCTTGAGAACCACTGTGCATCCCGCAGCTAGTGCCGGTGACGTTTTCCAAGTAGACAGCATAAATGGCGCATTCCATGGTGTGATAATTGCCGTGGGACCTGCAGGCATCCGAATCACACGATTTTGTGTTCCATTTGAATTCCACTCGCGTTCTTCATAACTCTCTGCTAAATCTGCATAAAACCGATAGTTTGCCGCCCCTCTAAATACGAGACGTGCCTTTAAGGAACGCTCTAACATGCCAACGTCGATACTTTCTGCCCTAGCAATTCGCTCTACGTTCTCTTCAATTAATTCTGCAAGACGTCTCAGATATTGCCCTCTTTCTTTGGCTCGCATATTTGACCATAATGGAAAGGCTTTGTAAGCAGCCTCGACAGCCAAATCAATATCAGGTGCGCCTCCTCTGGCCATATAAGCGATGGGTTCTGACCAGTCTATCGGCGACCTTACCTCAAATAAGTTTGCAGTTTCCGCCTCAACCCATTTACCATTAATGTAATGTTGCCCTTTTATATCCAGATTGTTTTGAATGTTCGGGACACTGCTCACGTGTTCAACCTCATTTCATGAACGACTTCTACCCAGGTATGTTTAACTGAAACTATTAAAATGTTTCTAAGGTCTCTAAGTCGTCAACTGTATAAGCAAACGAAAATTGAAAGCCTTTCCCCATCTTGACAGGCAACAGTGCAGTGTGTTCCTCATTTGGCGCGGGCAGCAGTTCGAGCTTCGCGGTTCCTTCCCAAATCTCACTAATGGCTCTATTCCTGCTTCTTGCTCGAACCAATTCGTTCACAGCAGGACTGTCCTGGAAATCGCTCGCGAGTCTCGGGAAGTATCTGACGTTCGTAATCGGTGGATCATTATGTGTCGGACCCCCCTCGCTCTTCTGCTCCAAAACCACCTCACCATACGCCAACCTGCGGTCGTTCGCTGCAAGCGTGCCTGCGAATCGCCCACCAGGACCGATAACTGGTGCAGCACTGGAAGCCACATTAAATGATCGAGTCATATGAATAGACCCAAGTTTTTTCGGGAATCCCTGTACCCAGCCGCGTGCAAGCGCAAAATCCTTATCTACCCAGATATAAGGACAATAGGTTACAAGTTCCCCCTTATATAAAGCATTCACGACGATAAAAAACTCTTTGTACTGGGAGCGAACAGGATCAATGAGCTCTGTCTGATCTGTCGTGCAAGACTGCCAGTCGATAAAAAGTGCTGCGCATCGACCCATATCCTCGTCATAAGGTTTAAGGCCCGGTGGAAGTACTGCTTTAACTGCATTTGGGTCGGCCCAATATTCAAGGACGAGAAAATCTCCTGCATAATGCCACGGAGGTGTCGGAATAAGCGCCGCCTTTCCCTCCGGTGACCTCGGAACTGAAAAACCTTTTAACATAATTTTTTCCTCCTAGTCGTGCAGAAACTGTTCAACCAGCGACGTCGCAAAATCCTTGTTTGCGATTTTATAGGCTAGAGCAGTCATTCTCCACGAATCTGACAAATAGAATCGCTCATATAATTCACCACGTCCCCCAAGCTCAGAGCCAAAGAAATCCCACGCTAATCGGAACAGGCGGATTCTCCTTTCAGCATCAGCACCCGCAGCCTGAAAATACTTCGCGATTTCATCCTTCATCGGACCATTCACGTCAGCATAAGAAGGTGTTAGCATAAAACCGCCGCCGCCAATTAACTGCAATAGCTCATTCACCTTTGGCAGCCATTTTGGCATTTCACCGCGAAGTGCTAAGAATGGCCGGTCATCCGGGTACCAAACACCCATTGCATCAGGACGCGCTCCGGCTTCTGCAGCCGTAATCGCAGAACGGGTCAATTCTACAAGATTCCAAATCTGTCCAAGTTTTTCTTGGATGTGATCAAACCGAACGACACCTGTAGTGTTTGCGATCACGTGTCCAAGGCCAAATGCAAAGGAAAGCTTTACATATGCTCTTGTGAATGCTTGATGCATAATGTGTCCGCGCCAGCCTGTGTCCGTAATAACCTCTGAATAACCAACTGTATCTCCATCAAGAAACACTCTATCCCACGGAACTTCAACATCGTCAAAAATGACCATGGCATCCATCTCGTCAAAACGACTAGAGAGAGGATAGTCAAAGGTATCTCTTACCTTTCCGTAACTGTCGCGGCAGACAAACTTCAATCCAGGTGCATCCATCGGTATTGCAAAGGATA
Organism: Bacillota bacterium; assembly: GCA_021820805.1. The sequence continues at coordinate 9,430 of JAKADF010000038.1, read as the reverse complement.
ATGCATACTTTCCGTCCTCTGCGCGCAGGTCTGACCCTGGATAAACGGTAAGTTCATCCGCAAATGTTGCAAGCGTCGCAAGCATCCTTGCACCACGGACGATAATGCCATTTTTAGTCTCTCCAACCTTGTGAAGCGCGACCTGCCCCGCTGCCTGTGCAGCTTCTGGTTTTGTCCTGTCTACTTGAGGATTCATGAGCGCATGTGTAGTCGATAAGTCCATGTCTCGCATGAATTTCTGATAGGCAACAATGTTTTCTGCTCCTCGCTCGTTATTTCTCCTCGCCCAAACATCGGATCTACCAGCGAAGCAAGCAAAAGTTACATTCAAGTAGTCTGGTGTTCGCCCCATCGTGCCCCCGGACAATGCTGCAGACAACTCGATTGCTTTACGTCTTTTTACCAGATCTTCATACGATCTCGGAATCACATGGGTAACATTAACAAGCCCGCCTCCGTCAGGCGACTCCATTAACATTTCGCCCGCGTGTTCATGCTGAAGGTCAAACACCCTTGCTAAACTTTTTGCGGTTAATGCAAGTGCCTCATGTTCGAGCGGATTTGTAATCTTCTCTCCGTTTAACCAAATTTCCCTTTTTTTGCTTGCAAGTCCGTCTAAAAATTGTTTTCCCGTACGCGCCAGAACCTTAGTCTGTTGCTCAATTGCCATACTTTCCCCTCCCAGCTAAAAAAATTACCATGATTTAATGATTCAGCGATTATAAATACCTAAATCTAACGCGGGTAATGGAATTCCCTGAGCCTCAAGCCCTTGCCGCTCTGATTCAACAGCTACAGGATCAAAACGGAAGTATGATCTAGGTGGCAGTATCCCCCATACATTTGAAGAATGAGCGTCATCTGGCCATTCGCGCGGCTGGTGGCCTTCCTCCAATTGTTCCATATCTGTAAAAATTTCTACAAAGCATTCTTCCTCAACAATACGAACATAGGCGCTGAGGTTTCTACCAAGCCCATGTCTAACGGGCCCCCAAGCTAACCATCGACCATGCTGTGCTAAATGGTCTAGGGCAACACGAAGCTCACCCCAATCCACCATTTCAAGTGCAAAGTGATGAATATGCGGATACCCCTTGTTCACAAGAGCCATTACATGATGATCCGCATTAATGTGTAACCAAGTACCTTCTGTGCCAAGTTTGTCTGTGATTTTCATTCCGAGAACTTCTGTATAGAACTGGACCTGTTTTTGTAGCTCACCTGTCAGATAATTGACATGGCCAAGCTTTCTTGGTCGAAATCCCCGAAGAAGTTTCGTTGAACGCGCAACATCAGGCCTTAAGTCATTAGAAGTCAAGTAAGGCATTAACTCTACACCATTACCATCTGAATCTTGCAGATAAAGTGAATCCCCCTCTTGTCTGAAGTGCACGCTTAATGAATGTAAGTATTCTGCTGCATCTTCAATCGAAACATCTTTCGCAAGCTCATACGCTGTATGGTCGAACCCCGGGTTATTGCTTTCTATTAATTCCAACGAGTATGGCTCGTAACCACAGTGTAAGAATGCACTTGTCTCTGTTCGCTCCCTTTCTGTAAGCCCAAACTGTACTTGCCAGCGAGTTGAAGCTTCATCTAAATCCGAAACCCTCAACGCAACATGACTAATTTTTCTTAATTTTATTGCTTTCAATTTTTCCCCCTCCTTTACTTCACACCGAGTAATTCAACATCATAGCAAGTCTTAAATTAAATCTAAATACTAATTTTGGAATGTTCTTAATATTAGACTTATACTGTGTATAATATATAATGTATACAATCTAGTCAAGTAACACTTATAAAAATTTAAGGAGGAATTAAAGCTGGAAAATAACAGGAGAGAGCGTGGCTTGAAAAGGCTTGCCGAACTCAAAGATGAGCCAGGTGGAGATTCATTCTTAAAACGAATGGGGGATCTCGGGGATTATATTGTCGACTTTGCTTTTGGCGATATTCATTGTAGAGAAGGACTCTCTATTCGTGAACGGGAGATCATTATACTTTCCGTGCTAATCACGCTGGGAGGATGCGAGCCTCAAGTAAAAGCACATATCCGGTCTTTACAAGCTATTGAGGTGAGTGACAAGGAAATTGAAGAAATTATATTACAGACTCTTCCATACGCGGGTACCCCACGGGTTGTCCAAGCTATGAAAGTATTACGCGAAGTACAGGAGGCATGAAAATGAAGGCGGTTAGGTTTAAGGTTAAAAACGGAAATATACGAATTGGCCGATTAGAAGATGATAATACCATTTTCGACTGTGGTCCTTCATCACCAGATGGCTTCGTTCCAACCCATTTGGCTTGGGAAAACATTAAAACTTCTTCTAGCACAACTTATGATTTAGCAGAAGTCCAACTATTACATCCTGTTGTTCCAAAGAAAATCCTAGCAGTTGGTTTAAACTACCGAAGCCACGCGAAAGAATCGGAACTTGATGTACCCTCTGTTCCTGTTATTTTTAGTATTTTCTCTTCTGCCCTCATTGGACATGAAGAAAACATTGTTATTCCGATAGAAGAGACTCGCCCAGATTTCGAGGGCGAACTTGCAGTCGTAATTGGAAAGCGCGTCTATCGTGCCACACGCGAAGAGGCACGCTCTGCGATTGGAGGCATTTGTGCGTTTCATGATGTATCAGGTCGACGTGCGCAACTTGAAACCCCGCTTCGTCAATTCACCTTAGGAAAAAGTTTTGATACATTTGCACCAATGGGACCATGTATCGCTTCAGTTGATGGAATTGATCTTTCCAATATCCAAATCCAAACAACTGTTTCTAACGAAGTCATGCAGAGAGCGAACACGAAGGATCTCATTTTCTCGATTGAGGAACTTATTGTGTATTGTTCGAAAGGTCTTACACTGGAACCAGGAGACGTAATTGCGACGGGCACACCTGGCGGAGTTGGAGACAGCCGGACCCCACCACGTTACCTCGTAGAAGGTGATGTCGTTGAGGTATGGGTTGAGAATGTCGGTACCCTTCGAAACTATGTAGTTAAGGAGTCCGTGTAATCGCGAATATACATTTACAGTAACGAAGGCCTGCAGGACATGTCGTAGAATAATATTACGACTAAAACTTGCAGGCCTTCGTGTATCGTCAAAGCAAGATTAAGATTTGATATTCTGTTTGGCTTTGTTTATAAATTTCTCCAAAAACTCGTCGTGAATTGCCTCATGCACAAATACATTTGGGACTCCTGTTTCCTGAAAGATAAGAATGATTTCCTCTATAAGTTTCTTCTCTGAATCCTTACACATATGATACGATACATTCGTTAGGAGATGAAACTTTGTTTGCTGCTTATTTCGGGTTAATTTTTAGCGTGTTTATTTGGGGAAGCAACTTCATTGCTGGTGACTGGCTTGTTATGAATTTAAATTCTGTCCTTCTAGCAATGACGCGTCTCATCTTCAGTTCCCTTTTTCTACTTACCTTTGGACTTATTGCACGTAAGTTTACGAGAATTAATAAAAAGCAGTTTGGTTTTCTAATAATGTCTGCCATTATTGGGACATTGATTAACCAGGCTTGCTTTTTCACGGCAATGAGATATATTCCACCAACAGAATCAGCACTTATTATGTCCCTTTGTCCTGTCGCAACCGCGGCGTTAGCATTTTTATTTTTACGTGAGAGAATTACATGGTTGAATGGGATTGGTTCATTTGTCGCGATTTTCGGTGTTTTTTTGCTTGTTGTGCATGGTTCGCACCTCCGCTTAAATATTGGAGATGCTTTTTCATTTACGGCAATGTTTTCACTTTCTACTAACATGATTTTGGTGCGAAAATTGTCAAAAGATATGGATGTTCTCACTATTACCCTATATGGAACCGTACTTGGAACTTGTTTGTTCATACCGACATCAATCGGTGTGGAAGGAGTGCCGCATTACCCGCATTCATTTATTTTCTGGATCGTTTGCATTCTTTCCGCAACTCTTTCACAAGGATTCTGCAGCGTTTTGATGAATAATGCCGTCAGCAAAATCGGCGCGACCCAAGTCGCTGTTGTGGCAAATTTGCAGCCGTTTATTTCTATGGTTGTAGGGTTCTTGGCGCTTGGAATTCCTGTCACATCCATACAGATTATAGGAGGCATTGTCATTATCATCGGTGTTTTAATTGCGACCGTTAAAATAAAACAGAAAAGTATGTTTTTACAGCACATCCGTAAATCAACATTCTTTAGATCGTGAATTAAGACCACTTTCTATAAGGAATGCTCTTAAGCTAAATAACACTGTAATATACCCACCGTTTGTTCGGAAACATGTGACACTTAATATCTCCCAAAAAAACACATTGTGGTGGTGTTTTACATCTAGCGTCAAGCATAATGACCGCCAATCTTGCCGCTTCTATCGCGCAACTGGCCTGCACGCGTCAGGCTGACTGCGCGCATCAAACTAGTTTCACCAAATCGTTCCCGAATTTGATCAACAGTTCGGTACAACTCGTTTCGCTTCGGGACGTCCTCCAACAGAGACAATTGTACGCCATCACTAAATTCCAGCATATCAACGCCTACAGACACAGCACGAACACCCATGAATCCATCCCAATGCTTATCTAGAAGAGATAATAGTTCCGGAAATAATTCATCCGGAGAATCTGTGTACCTGGTCAGTGTCTTTGCCCTCCAGAAGCCTCCAGTAAGTCTTTCGTATGTTAAGCCAAGTCCAATCCTACGGCCCGCTTGGCCCGCAGAGCGCAACCGATAACAGACCTCATCAAGCAGTTCTAACATGACCACGGTGATCTCATCTCGTTCGTAGAAGTCGCGCGGAAGCGTTGTACGATGTGAAAACCCTTTATGGGGTGCACTGTAACTTTGAGCATTTATCTCGCTATAGTCCTCTCCATGAGACCACCTGCTGATAATTTCCCCCCACACCCCAAAACGCGCTTTTAACCGTCCAATGGGTATGTTTGCAACGTCTCCAATTGTCGCAGCATGAAACTCGTTTCTCAAAGCCTCCGCACGTCGTTTCAACCCCCACATGTCTTCTACAGGAAGGCTGTTCAAAACCCTGGGGAAGTCTTCTTTACGCCACCAAAGAATCCCTCCTGGAGTTTTCTTAGCCTTGTTATTGCTCATTTTGGCGATCCACTTATTGGGCCCCATGCCGATCCTACACCGAATGCGAAACTCATCCCATATCTTCTGCTGCAGCCGGTGTGCTGCGTCAATCGGATCAGGGAATAAATTTGAAGGGTATGGAAACGCAAAGAAACCTTCATCAACGCTGAATTGCTCTTGCAGTGGAAAATGCAGTCTTATGATTTCTTGAATACGTATACTCACCTCAAGGTAAAATCCCATTCGTGGACGAACCACAATCAAGTGGGGTGCTAAGCGCAGTGCTTCGCCGAGTCGCATCGCGTTGCTCACTCCTAGACGCTTCGCCGTCGGAGTCGCTGCCAGGATAATCCCACTTCGCCGTTTCGGATCTCCAGATACCACAAGCGGCGGATCTGTAGAATCGTCAAACTCTTTTCGGCGAGCAGCATATTCCTCACGACTTGAGACCTCGCAACTGGCATAGAAGGATTGCATATCACAAAGGCCGTATATCCACTCTGTCACGTTATCATCCCTGTTCTCTTAGCACGGTTTCGACTCTCTGCTTCCAACATTTTTTTCATGAAAATTGCCTTATCATATTGATTCAGTTGTCTGTACTCAATCCAGATATCCTGCAAATTATCTTTACGGTCAATAATCTTTAGTCCTTCATTTCTCATTTGCTCTTTTAAAGTAACGATTTCATGAGTTATATAGTCCTGTATGGACTCCAAAATAAGAAGCCGACGAAGAACAGCCGTAGGTCTATCCATCACTTTCACCCCATAACAGAACATATGTTCTTGTTTAAAATTATATGCATAGAACATAAAAATGCAAACATATGTTCGTATGTAAAATGTGGTTAAGTTCATTTGATACGTGATTTATCATATGTGCATGAGAGTTCCTTCTGGGGAAATAGTAATCATAAGGGGTGTGATATGGTGCCGGATATCTTAGAAGCAGTTAGAAATGTAGTTCAATCATTTACGGACGCACAGCCGAAATCCCCTCTTCATGTTGGCGAAGTGATGGCATGTTGGGAGTATGTCGCGCTCATGTCAGAGTCGCAAATTCATTCTGAAGCGGGAATTAACAGTACATCTGACCCAGAACTTAAGCAAGCGCTTCATGAAGCAGTAAAGTTGACCAAATCACAGAAGGAGCAACTTGTAAGTTTCATGCAAACAGAAGGCATTCCTGTGCCGCCCATGAGCGAGTCAAAACCAGTATCGAACCCGAGTGATGTTCCGCTTGGTGTAAAATTAACCGACGACGAAATTGCAAACAGCCTTGTAATGAAGATCGTTCTTGCTATCGAGACATGCGCAGATGGGGCAGCACAAGCCATTCGAAATGATGTCGGCCTCATATGGGCCGAATTCCTGCAGGAACACATGGTATATGGTACGAACCTAAAAACACTTATGAAAAAACGAGGTTGGCTTAAAATCCCGCCGCTATACTATGCTCCGGGGTCGACGTCAAATCATTAAAGAAGTAGAAGTGTACTGTATGGTATAAGCAACACTTATTATTTATGTACCAGCAATCATTGAAATATTTTTTTCAAACAAATGGGAGCCGACCAAATCGCGATTCCTATACAAGGGGCTGCCTCAAGCAATCACAACAGATAAACTGCATTTTCACTGTTCTTAAGAACAGCCCTTTGTACGTGGTCTGGCGGACTTCAGGCCTTACTTATCGAGTACACTCTCGGACGCTTGCTCGCTCCGAAAGAAATTGACAATAAAATCATTTACCTGAAAGTTGCACACTCTTCTCTTGGATTCTACAAATCACTTGGCCAATTTTAACAGTTTGACCTTTCCCTGCAAGTATTTCTGACAATTCCCCTTCATAATCCGAAAGCATTTCCACATTTACCTTGTCTGTAATTACCTCAACGAGTGGCTCATCCTTTGAAACAAAATCGCCAACATTCTTAAACCATCTACTGATTGTACCTTCTTCCACACTTTCGCCCAATTGCTGTAACTTAACGTTCCACATGTGTCTCAAACCTCCAAAATAAGGATTTATTGTCTGTTATGCAAAGCTCATTTGAAAGATTTCCGAAAACATGAACCGCAAACGTTGTTCCCATTCTGGTAATGTGACCTCTGTTGATAAAGCTTGTGAGATTGACGTCACGCCCTTATTTGAAAGCCCACATGGAATAATTGTGCTAAAATGCTCAAGATTCGTATTAACATTCAAAGCAATGCCATGCGATGTTACAAATTCGCGGCTTCTTCTGCGCCTTGCTCTTGCTCCAATAGCACAAATTTTCTTATTACCAATCCAAACCCCTGGGAGTCCCTCTGCACGCTCTGCTCTAATCCCTGCTTCCCGGAGGGAACGAATTACGACTTCTTCCAACATGTATACGTACTTTCGAACATCATTATCCCACGGTTTTAAATGCAGAACAGGGTACACAACTAGTTGGCCGGGGCCATGATAAGTAATATCTCCGCCACGATCAACTTCGTAAATTTTCATTCCAATTCTATTTAACTCATCCTCAGACGCAATAATATGTTCTCGTGTACCAGATCGACCAATTGTGATTGTTGGTGGATGCTCCACTGCATAAATGGTTTGTTCATTACTCTTATCTTCTAATAAGCTTTCTGCTTTTTTGTTTTGGATTACAAGTGCATCGTCATACTCTTTTTTGTTAAGTGAAACCCATGTTGCTTGAATCATGAATGAATCACCTTTCCCGTATTGTCCTCTTCTATTACACGTTCTTTTTCTTCCTGAGAAAGGGACTGCAGTGGTAATCCTTCAGCACGTAGTACCTGGTCATAAGCATGATATGAAGTACGAACGAGGGGTCCAGCCTGAATATGTTTGAAACCTTTCTTCATTCCAACAATACGAATTTGTTTAAATTCTTCAGGCGTATAAAATTTCTCTACTAATACTTGTTGTTTAGTAGGTTGTAGATATTGTCCTACAGTAACGATATCAACCCCTGCAGATCGTAGATCATCCATCGTTTCAAAAATCTCATCTACTGTTTCTCCAAGGCCAACCATGATACTCGATTTTGTTCGAATATCTGGCCTCATTTCTTTCGTTCGCCTAAGCACTTCAAGGGATTGATTATATTTAGCCTTCGAACGAACAGAATCGCTTAGACGCCTAACTGTCTCGATGTTATGGTCAAGGATATCGGGGGATGCGTCTACAACTGTTTTAAGGGCATCCCAGTTACCCGCAAAATCAGGAATGAGTACTTCAATCCCGCAAGTCGGTATCCGTTTACGAATCTCTAAAATTGTAGCAGCAAAGATAGATGCACCACCGTCGCTTAAGTCATCGCGATCAACGCTTGTTACAACGACGTGTCGTAAATTCATTGCTAATACCGCATCAGCCACACGCGCCGGTTCTGCACGATCTACTTCACTCGGTCGACCGCTTTTCACTGCACAAAACCTACAATTTCTAGTGCATGTATCGCCAAGAATCATGAAGGTTGCTGTACCGAGTCTCCCCCAGCATTCAAAAATATTTGGGCAGTGAGCCTCTTCGCAAACAGTATGTAGTGTTCTCCCACGCATAATTCCTTTTATTTCCTGGTATTTTTCATTTGGACGGGCAGTGATTTTTAACCACTCTGGGCGGGACGCTGCTTTTTCTTTTCGAATTCGTTCTCGCTCAAGTTGCCGTAAGACCGCCTCTTTATCTGCCATTTTCTCTCCCACCTTTCCAAATTACAAATATTCGAATTAGAATCCACTTATAACTTATTACGCCGGTAAAAGTTCACCCTGGAATTAACATGGTTAACAAACTAATCACAGACTCGGTACAACTGAAAGCGCAAAATCCACCAACTTAACATGAAAAAACCCGTCAGCCAATTCGACTAGCGGGCCTTCTTACTATTTGTATTCTTGTATTCAATATCAAAAAGATTCTTCAAACAGACGTAATATTTCGCCTTCTTGAGGGAATCGCTTCAATGATTTTTTGGAGAATATCAATTTACTTTCCACTGAAACATCGAAAACCCCGCCACTTGACGGAATCAATACAAGATCAGAAATTTGTGCATGTCGTTGTGCCAGCAATTCGGCCACCACCCGGGTGACTTCTTTTAAATAGCTGCCTCAAGAAGTGCAATATTGGATTTTAACTGCTGCTTTGTCACTCATGTAATAGCTCATCCCTTCATGAATTATTGATCCAATTATAGACTTATACTATATATAGACATGCGTTATGCAGTTGCTGTATGAATTTGGAATTCGTCCGCATTAAAAACTTTACGAAAATAGAAAGAAGCTCTTGACTTTTTCAAAACACCACAACAATCGCCGAGA
>JAKADF010000037.1 GCA_021820805.1 Bacillota bacterium | reverse complement strand
GAACAATGGCTTAGCACAAGGAAAAGGGCCTCCGTAGTCCTGGCGAAGAGCCCTTATCAGTTCGAACCAAACGCTCATTACTTAAGCAAGCTCTATTATTTCTGCCCTAAATTTTGAAGAGCTTTCATAATATCTTCAGGCGTCATTACTGGAAGAAATTCAACGGCGGCATTTAATTGTGCATACAAAGGTTCGCCGATAACAGCCACTTGAGACGCATCCTGAATATCAACAAATGCTAAAAGTGTTCGGTCGCCATGGTAAGAAAAGAAGTATACGGCTTCAGGCTTATTATCTTCGATGAAACTTTGAATCGTTCGTACCATTGTTCCTTCTTGGATAACACGATTCCCACTTTCAACCGGCACAGTGGCCTTTAACATAAAACGCATGTTCATTTGCTCCTTTCAGTTGTAGATTTTATCAACCAGTTATGCGACTAGATTTTCCCAGCGCTAGAACCAACGTGGGAACTTAAAATATTGATTATCCCTTATTTATGAAATCACCTCGATATTAACTATACAATTTATATTATCAATATCCGAATTATTGATCTAATATTTGCGATTTGCCAAGAGTGTTCAAAAAAATCGGAAATCCATTGAATTAAAACATAAAAAAGGTTATTTACGTGGCTCATGGAATACGAACGACGTAAATAACCCTTCATTTTCTTGGGATTGGATTTTTTTGCTATTTTGTAGTATTTGTACTACTAGGAACAGAGCCCGCATGATCATTCGGCGTTAAATCCCAGGTACCTCCGTCCCATGAACCATGAAGTCCAATTGACAGTAAAGCTCGCTCCACATTATACAGCGGCACATAGGTGGTTGAAGTATGGCCCCACCCGCTATCCGAGACAAAGCTATTCGCACTTTGAACCAGCTTCCCATTGATATAAAAATGGTCGTTACCGTGATTCGATTGAGTTCCACTCAAATTCACTTTTTCAGGTGTAGTCACTTTCCAATCGTGTCCATCCCAAGTACTTTGGATTCCCGAACTCTTCAGGATTTGTTGCACATCATATAGCGGTACAAAGGTGGTTCCATTTTTAACCTGAGACGGAACATCCAAGATTGTGTCGTTCAGAGTGAATGTGCTAGTTCCCGTCTGCTGTGTAACATCAACGTTTCCATACATCCCCATCACATCATGAAGCAAACAACGGTACTGGTAATTTCCAGACTTGATGAATGTCAGCTCGTAGGTGGCTCCAGGAACCAAAAATCCAGAGTTAAAGAACCCTGAACCTGCATAGATATGACCCCCATATGGAGCAGGCATCATATTTTCATTCGGGATATCTTTCCACCCTTTCGGCAGGAAGGTGACGGTATGTATCTCGTTTGAACCTGTCTGTGTCCAGACTACTGAATCACCTGGGTGGATATGCAGCGTATCGGGTAGAAATGCTCATAAGCAAATGATGTGTGGTTGATTAGTCCGCTTGTGACTACATTGTGATTTGCATCATAAATATCAAGATACCAGATACCTTGAGGTAATCCGGAAGCCTTTACAGAACCGGATACAGTTCCGGTACCGTCGGAATTTACTGTGATATTTTGGAACTGTGAATTTGGAACGGAGACACTGCTTCCGCTCTTACCTTCACTTAATACAGCTGTGTAAGTCTGTCCCGGGGTTAATCCTGATAATTTTACATCTACACTATACGTAATGTTTGGGTCTGTTTGCGATGGCTGCTTTGCGAATGCAACTAAAGCGGTACCCGCTGTGTGACTTCCATTTTCGGAGGTCAAACCGAAAGAGTATGTTTGTGGTTCTTGAACGTCAGTTTGCGCATAATAAGTCGTTGTTCCGTTTGCATTTTTCTTAGACTTAAGCTGGAAAGCGTTTATCAATTGATTTCCAGCATTGTAATCTGCTAGTTCTTCTTCTTGAGCCACTGCATTGTACTGTTCCTGTGTCATAGGATACTGTGTGCCTGCTGGATTAACGATTACAACGCCCATCATGCCAGGATGTAACAAACAATAATATGGATATACTCCGGGCTTTGTAAACGTGAGTGAATAAGCAGTACCTGTTAACATACCAGAGGATGTAAACACAGATCCGTCATACGTACTTCCACCTGCCGGCATTTGTGCCTGTGGTGAAGCTGATGAAGGGAGCTTTCCATCAGGGCCGGGAAAAGTCACAGTATGCATTGAACCTTTAAAAGTAATGGCGTCTCCAACATCAATGGTAATTACATTAGGGAAAAAGGACATTGCCATAAGTCCACTAGGTAACGAAGGACCAGCATCAACTGTCCACGTCATCGATTGAGTACTTGATGAGGAAGTTTCGGCCATTGCCGCTGGAGTTAAAACAGCAAGCACTCCGAGTGCAGCTATACCAGCAATGCTCGAGTGAAATAGTTTTGAGTTTTTCATTAAAACCTCACCTCCAAATTTTGAAATATTACTAACCAGCGAATGTCTGTAACACAGTAAAAGTCGTTTCCTCATTTTTAGAGAATCTATCGTTTGTATAAAATTGTAAATAAGCTGAAGGATTTTCATTCGGGATTAGTTCCCAATTGACCGTAGATACTTAACTTGAATGTTCCTCGAGAGGCATCTTGTCTACGATACGGAGGATATCTTCGTCTATCATGGTGTCAAGATCTACTTTGTGAAAGAAAGGAAAATGCCCACATTTGCCATGGGGCCACACAACTTCTGCTAAGTTACCTTCTGGATCATGGAAGTCCATTCTGAGGCCCATCATAACCATCTGGCAATTGAGAACTGGTATGTTACGGGACTTTAAGCCTGCGTAGAACTCTCGAAACTCAGACAAGGAATCAACATAAAAACAAATGTGTGCCACACCTCGGTTAGAGACAAAAGCAATATCATGATGGTTCGCGTGGGGATCGACCCCTAAAAACGTAATGCTGCCTGTTTTGTCTTGTGCTGATACCGTCAAATCAAATAAATCTCGATAGAATTCTGTCATACGAGGAACGTCTTTGGCATAAAGCGCCACGTGTCCTAATTTACGTACTCGCATTTCCAATCCCCCTTCCGACGTCCGGCTTTAGCGTACCGGCATCTGTCTCCATGAGTGTAATGGGAGAGGAAAACGCAAACAATCAGGTAAACGGCGTATTATTGTCACAAAGGTGGTGGAAAAACGATTCTAACTACATCACGTAGACGAAAAAGGGCGTGAGTGTCACTAATGACACTCACGCCCTAAAGGTTACTGACTTTATTATCTGGTTAATAACCTATTCTTACTCAACAAAACTACAAAAATTTTCTTTGTGTACGCTTACCGTCATGCGTAAAAATTACATCTCGCCCTTCAACGACGGTTTGCAAGTGGCACGTTCTTCCCCAAGCTCGATAAAGGTAAGGCATCGTCTTTTCAAGGTGCTTGAGATCAAGCTCTACGCCTTCATACTGGTGCTTAATTAATAACTCACCATTTGAGTTGAAATCTCCATCTTGGACATACAGAACTGGAATACCGCCATTTACTCGTGAAGCACAGATGCTGTCTCTCACTTTCTCCCAATCTGTTTCTACAACGCGCCAGTCATTGCCGACTTTTTGATATAGGTAAAGGTCAAGGTCATCGACCAATTCTTTTGTTAAATAGTTTCTTAAAAATGAAACATCATTTTCACATTCGCGCACTTCAAATATTTTGGCACGACCAAGCCCGGGCTCTCGTCCGTACTTTTTACGTTCTTCTTCTGTTGGTTCATTCCAGCGTTTTTCAATGTTCTCCCAAACAGCAAGGCCAAGATGGTATGGGTTAATAGACGTACGGGAAGGCAGGACAACCCCTGAGTGCATTTTTGCAAATTCTACTGCATCTTCGCCCGTCATATCCATTTCACGCATTATTCGCAAATGCCAATATGTGGCCCAGCCTTCATTCATAATTTTTGTTTCCAACTGAGGCCAAAAATACAACATTTCTTCACGCAGAATAGATAAAATATCCCTTTCCCATTCTGCCAGTACGGGACTTTGCTCGATGAGAAAGAGCATAATATCTTTTTGCGGAAGCGGCAATTTTGAAGAAAAAGACGACTTTCTAGGTGTTTCCTCTGAAACTTGTGATTTACCGTCTAAACTCCACAAGTCTTCATAGTCGCTTTGTTTCTTTTTTGTCTTATTTCCTGAAGCATCTGTTATACCATGACGCTCTTTATATTGCCGTTCAAAAGCTTGCGCACGTCTCATTCGGCCGGTTGCCGATGCGTCGACATGTTCTTGCAAAGCGAGTCCGGCATCAAGGAGTTCTTCTACAGTAGATCTTCCAAACTCAATTTCATATTGCCTAATACGCTCTGCACTGCTAGCCATTCGTTCAACCATGTCTCTCGACGTGTGCCGAAATGCAGAATTGTTCTTAAAAAAGTCGCAATGCGCTAATACATGTGCGCATACCGTTTTGTTCTGCAACAACGTATTGCCATCAAGAAGGAATGCATAACAAGGATTCGAATTAATGACCGATTCATATATCCAGCTTAAACCAAATTCATATTCCAGCCTCATTCTATGGAATGACTTACCAAAGGACCAATGGGAAAACCGCGTTGGCATCCCATAGGCACCAAATGTGTAAATAATGTCTGACGGGCAGACTTCATACCGCATCGGATAGAAATCCAGCCCGTTCTTCGCAGCAATATCCGTCATTTGTTCAATACTTTTCTCAAGTTCCTCTATCTCCTGGGTGTTCACGCCGGTTTCACCCCACTGTCTCCCGCAGAGAAAAACGATTTTAGTGCGTTATAAACATCCGATTTCTCCCTGATGAGTACTTTACGAAATGTTTTCGCTGAAATTTTGCCGTAAGCACTCATCAAAGTTGAACTTCTTGAGTATTGATTGACTTCTGCATAGCCAAACATCTGAGACATATCTGAAAGCGTTGAAACCAGTTTTATGCACTTTTCATTGTCTGATGTTAAGTTATCACCATCTGAAAAGTGAATTGGATACAGATTAAATTGCTCTGGCGGATATTCCCGCTCAATCATCCGCAGTGCATATTCGTAAACAGATGAGCAAATTGTTCCTCCACTTTCACCTTTGTTAAAGAAATGATCTTCCGATACCTCATGAGCTTCCGTATGATGCGCAATGTATCGAATTTGTACATTGTCATACTTGGTCCGAAGGAATCGGGACATCCAAAAAAAGAATGTACGGGCACAATATTTCTCAAACAGCCCCATTGAACCGCTCGTATCCATCAATGCAAGCACTACTGCATTCGAATCAGGCTTTACAACATCTTCCCAGGTCTTAAACCTTAAATCATCTGGCGTAATACGTGTGTTTCCTGTGTCATTCAATCGATTTCTGCGAATGGATTCGAGCAGTGTACGTTTTTTATCGATATTACCCATCAATCCTTTTTTACGCACATCGCGAAAATCAATATCTGTTGTGGTCACACGTTCGGATGATTTAGGCGCAAGATTTGGTAATTCAAGCTCAGCAAACAGCAAACTTTGAATATCTTCCAGGGCGACATCTGCTTCGTAGTAATCAAGACCAGGGGAATCACCTGCCCCTTGGTCACCCTTCCCTTTTTGGCTGTCAGGGCGACCTTGAGCAACAAGATCGCCTACCTGTGAATCGCCGTCCCCGCTTCCTGATTGCCTGCTCTTGTTGAAGTTGTAGCGAAACCGATATTCGTCCAGCGAGCGAATCGGAATTTTAACAATTTGGCGCCCATCGCTCATGACGATGCTTTCATCGCTAACCAGATCAGCCAAGTTTTCCTTGATTGCCTGCTTGACCTTCTCTCTATGCCTTTCTTGGTCTTGATGTCCTTTGCGATGGAGCGACCAGTCTTCTTTTTGTAGACTAAATTGCGTGCCAGACATCAGACTCCCTCCTAGCTGCACCACCAAATAAAATTACAATCATTATCGATTCAGCAAACTGCCCGTGTATTTAAGCAACTCATTAGCACAGACTGGGCAGTAGCCGTGTTCGTCAATCAACCTTGCTGTTACTTCATTTACCTTTTTCAATTGATTTTCATCAGGAGTTTTAGACGACGTTGTAATTTTGACTACATCCTTCAAATCAGCAAACAATTTCTTTTCAATCGCTTCACGCAGACGTTCGTGAGAATTATACTCGAACTTCTTGCCGCGCCGCGCATACGTCGAAATTCGAATAAGAATTTCTTCGCGGAATGCACGTTTCGCATTTTCTGAAATCCCGATTTGTTCCTCGATAGAACGCATCAATTTTTCATCGGGATCCATTTCCTCGCCAGTCAAAGGATCTTTAATTTTTTGCCAACTGCAATATGCTTCAACATTATCAAGATAATTTTCGAGCAATGTTTTTGCGGACTCTTCAAATGAATAAACAAACGCCTTTTGTACTTCCGTCTTGGCCATCTCATCGTATTCTTTACGGGCTGCGCTTACAAAATTAAGCAACCGTTCTTTATCTTCTTTCGTAATAGATGCATGTTGGTCAAGTCCATCCTTGATGGCACGGAGCACATCGAGA
Organism: Bacillota bacterium; assembly: GCA_021820805.1. The sequence continues at coordinate 6,236 of JAKADF010000037.1, read as the reverse complement.
GAATTGATGCACTTCGTATCTTTGCGAATAAGAGCAGTTGAAATTCGATTTATGACATACCTTGGGTCGAGTCCTGACATACCTTCATCTGGAAACTCATTCTTCAGTTCCTTAATATCCGTGTCCTTCAGGCCTTCTACTGTCTGACCGTTGTACAGATACATCTTCTTCAAAAGATCGACGCCTTGTTTCTTTGAATCTTTAAGTCGAGTCAAAATGGAGAAGATGGATGCCGTCCTAAGTGCATGAGGTGCGATATGAATATCCGAGATGTCGCTTTGTTTAACGAGTTTCTCGTAAATCTTCACCTCGTCGTCCACACGCAGGTTATACGGAACCGGCATAACAATAATGCGGGACTGAAGCGCCTCATTTTTTTTGTTTGCCACAAACGATCTGTACTCAGTTTCATTGGTATGTGCCACAATCATTTCAGCGATTGTGGTCTCTTATAACCAAAATTCTTTTCTCATCCATTCTGGGACTTTGGGAGAATAGTAACCAGACACAGCAGATTCAACACAATCTACAACAGACGCAATATATACTTTCTTTTGCAAAAGGCCTGGTCCGTAATGAGCATATTTCGCGGATTGAGTTAATATTATATTTGCTTTTTCCGGTATAGTTGGAATGTCAAGAAAACAAGAACAGGTATCTGTCAAGCACCGGATCCCAAAACGCTCAAGCACAGAAATAATCCCTAATTTTTGCGCTTCATGGTAAGCATATCGGCTTGTTGTAACAATAAAGTCTACATTTGGATGACTTCTGCGGCCTTTTGTAAGCTTTGCTAAGGTTGAAAGTTCCAAAACAGATAGGTGAGGGCTTCCAAAAACAACCGCGTCAATCGGACCTGACTGTTGGTTAGAAAGCTCCGAATAGGCCTGTATCATTTCCTCATAGCTAATCTTCCAGACTGTGTAGAGTCCCGGCATTAAAACGTCAAACTTTGTTTTGGCTTCTGGGGTCACGCCGACAATATGGAATAGGGCTGTGGCACCGAAGATGCAAGACCAGCTCCGAATGATTTTAACACGCCACGTTGTAATTATTGCCATATAAAACAATTACTGGTATGGACAACGAATACAATTCATCTGCAAGTATGACACCAAGGGCAATAATTTCGTCTGGCTCTTCAAGAACAATGGCACTCGGGGCGTGAGCGGACAATAAACACTCTAAAAGCACGATACTTGCTGTACAGGAACCGCGGCCACTTGGCATAACTAAAACGTGATTTGTTAAATTTTGCCCACATAGTTCATGGTGATGGTCAATAATGAGGCCAGTATCAGGGTCCACTCCTCCCCAAAAACTGAGCGGGGCACTTGTTCCTAATACATTACCAATAGCGTTGCCTGCCACAAGTACCTGTTTAGCTTTCTAAATGTCCCCTTCTTTCTCGAAAGATTAATCTTTATCCAAAATGAAAAAGGGATGGACAAAAGCGTCCTCCCTCTTTGTACTCTCAGATATTAATTCATATTAATTTGTGACAGCATGAGCGCGCGCAAAAGCTTGCTCTACACTCTTCCTGTCTTCATCGTCAAGCGGAAGACGCGGAGCACGTGTTTCTCCTACGGGATGACCGCCTAGTGCCATTGCATACTTAATTGCTTGTACAAGGCGCGGTGTTGAATCCCAACGCATAAGGGGCAGAATACGACGATATATTGATGTAGCTTCATCGATATTTCCTGCCTGAACTGCCTTGTACATTTGTACACACTCTTCTGGAATTGCATTTGCAAGGCCTGCAATCCAACCAAGTGCCCCCGCAAGCACACCTTCAAGTGCTAAGTCATCTGCACCTGCCAACACTTCAAGGCTAGTCTTTTCTTGAATTTCAGGAATTCGGCGAATATCACCGCTAAATTCCTTAACAGCGACAATATTTTCGATTTCCTCAAGCTCATGAAGCAATTCAGGTGTTAAATCCGTTGCGTTGTCGTGTGTATTATTGTAAATAAGGATAGGTAAACCAACATCGGATAAAGCCTGATAATAAGCTACAACCTCTCTCCATTTTGGTTTATAGCTGATTGGCGGCAATGCCATAACGCCGGAAGCACCTGCTTCTTTTGCGTGTTTTGCCCAGCCTACCGCTTGGGCAGTCGTTGGTGCCGCAACACCTACAACCACTGGCACTCGCCCTGCAGCGGCATGAATAACCGTTTCAACAACCTTTGCCCGTTCCTCTTTACTTAATTGTGCATATTCCCCGCAGGTTCCACATGGTACAAGCCCGTTTACACCTTTCTCGATTAACCAATTTGCATGTTCGTGTAAACGGTCGTAATTAATACTATTCGAATCCTCAGTAAACGGAGTAACGATTGCTACGTAAACGCCTTCAAAATGATGTGGCATATAAAATCCTCCCCATATCCTTATATTTAGCACAAATGGTTTTACCATTTGACAAAGACTACGACATAATTATATAGAACTGCAAGGTGCTCCGCAAGAATGATTCCTACTATTCAGTCACCTTTTAAACAAATTCATTTTGAATGAAAAATAAGACTATTTTCTGCGCCTTCCAAAATGGCTGACCTATTCGTCAGCCATTTGACTTTAATAAAATGACTATAATTTAATGAGCAAGATAAGCTTGAACAACCCGGTCGTCTTCCTTTAATTCAGATGCAGTCCCAGACAGCTTTATGCTTCCCGTTTCAAGCACATAACCACTGGTTGCAAGCTTTAAAGCTGCTTTTGCATTTTGTTCAACTAAAAGCACAGTTGTACCTTCTTGGTTAATTTCTTGAATAATTCTCATAATCTCTTTGACGATAATCGGAGCAAGACCCATAGACGGTTCATCTAGCATCAAAAGTTTGGGTTTTGCCATCAATGCCCTGCCCATCGCCAGCATCTGCTGCTCTCCACCCGATAAGTTCCCTGCTCTTTGCTTGCTGCGTTCTTTTAGCCTCGGGAAGATGTGAAAAACATATTCAAGCTGCGATTTTACAAATTTAGTTTGTTTTCTCTGTGTAAAGCTGCCTAGCTCTAAATTCTCTAAAACAGTCAATGGGCCGAAAATTCGTCTGCCTTCTGGAACGTGCACGACGCCACGTTCAACAATTTGGTGAGGTTGAAGTTTACTAAAATCTTCACCCATAAAAGAAATACGGCCTTTTTTCGATTTTACGATTCCTGAAATTGCTTTTAAAGTCGTGCTTTTCCCAGCACCATTACTCCCTAAAAGGGCTGTTATTTCTCCTTCATTCACACTGAGGCTAATACCTTCGAGTGCTTGAATTTTACCGTAATACGCATCTACATCGAGGAGTTCTAAGATAGGCGTTGTCATGCTTCATCCTCCTCTTTTCCGAGATAAGCTTCAATAACGCGGGGATTATTAAACACCTCGGTTGGTGAACCTTCCGCGATTTTTTGCCCATAGTCTAGTACCACAATTCTATCTGCAACTTCACTTACCAGTCCGATGTCATGTTCAATCAGCAACACTGTTAAGCCTTGTTCGTCTCTTAGGTGATGAATTAACTCGATTAATCCGCTTCGTTCAGATTTATTAAGACCTGCAGCTGGTTCATCAAGGAGCAATAGTTTCGGACTCGCCGCCATAGCTCTAGCTATCTCTACACGACGTTGGACCCCATAAGGGAGATTTTTTGCAAGGCGATCTTTGTATTATTGAATGCCAACGAAATTGATGCAATACAGTGCAGTACTCTTAATTGCTTGCTCTTCTCGCTTTTGTGCAGGTGTCCCAAATATTGCGCCAAGGATGCCTTGTTTTGTTTTACTATGCATTCCGCTCATTACATTTTCCATGACCGTCAGGTTTCTAAACAACCGGATATTCTGAAAGGTTCTTGCCATTCCCATTTGCGTAATTCGGCTTGGCTTTCTGCCAACAATACTTTTTTCTTGAAATAAAATTTCGCCTTTTGTTGGTTTATAAAATCCCGTAATCATATTGAACATGGAAGTTTTACCGGCACCATTTGGACCAATCAGGCTAAATATCGTACCTTTTTCAATATCAAAACTTACATCATTCACTGCGGTAATTCCGCCAAACTTTAAAATCACATGTTCAACCTTGACTAGTGACATTGTTTACGCCTCCCGCATCAGTTAACTTTTTGGTTGAGTCTTTTGAGGAAGGCCATAAACCCTCAGGGCGGAAAATCATGATAAGCACTAGCAAGATACCGAATACGAGCAAACGCCAATCAGATATACTGCGCATTACCTCCGGAAGCAATACAACCAAAATTGCGCCAAGGGTAACGCCAGGTATTCTTCCCATTCCACCGAGAACGACTGCTAAAAGAATCATCGCAGACGTCATAAAGCTGAAACTTTCCGGAGAAATAGCAGTCATCTTTACAGCAAATAGTGATCCGGCAATACCGCCAAGCAGTGCACCGAATGAATATGCTAACAGCTTGTACCTAACTCGGTTAATACCCATAGCTTCGGCTGCATCTTCGTCCTCACGAATGTATTTCCATGCACGTCCAACCCTCGAGTTGCTTAGCCTGTAAACAACAAACAAAGTAAGAAGAGTAAAAATAAGCATTAAGTAATAAATGTCGCTAATTTTAAAGAGTATAAAGGAGCCAATTTGAGGTTTTGGAATCCCATAGATTCCAGACGCTCCGCCTGTGAACTGAAGGTTGTTTGCGGATATCCGAACGATTTCCCCAAATCCAAGCGTCACAATAGCTAGATAGTCAGAACGAAGCCGCAAAGTTGGTGCACCAATTATGATGCCTGACAGTGCGGCAAACAGACCTGCGAGCACAATCGTGATCCAGAAAGAAATATGGTACTGAGTTGTTAAAATCCCAGTCGTATATGCGCCAACCGCGAAAAAAGCTGCGTATCCTAAGTCAAGAAGGCCGGTATATCCTACAACAATGTTTAGCCCAAGGGCCAAAATAATATAGAACAGCGCAGTTGTTGAGACATCTGTCCAGTAGTTGTTTGAAAACAGCGGCAAAACAATTACGAAAACCAAAAGCAATAATAAACTTAAGGTTTTTCCCATCCGTCTGTTTTTCATCGGCTTACACCCTTTCGGTAATTGCTTGGCCGAGAAGACCAGTCGGTTTGAACACAAGCACCAATATCAAAATGGCAAACGAGAATACATCTTTCCATTCGCTGCCTACATAAACTGTTCCGAGGGTTTCAACAATTCCTAAAACCAAGCCGCCAAGCATTGCGCCGCGGATACTGCCAATACCGCCAATTACGGCAGCTGTAAATGCCTTTAAGCCTGCAATAAAACCCATCATAAAATTAATTTCGCCGTAATAAGCGCCTTCCATCACGCCTGCTGCTGCGGCAAGTGCTGTTCCGATGAAGAATGTGAGTCCAATCAATTTATAAACTGGAATTCCCATCAGCGACGTTGCGGTGTCATCAATCGCAATCGAACGCATTGCCTTTCCATACAGAGTGTTAAACACAAACATTTGCAGCAACATCATCAAAGCAAACGACACAAGAATAATCCCGACTTGAGCATACGAAATATTAATCCCAAGGATATGAAATCCTGTTTGCGGAAGTTGAACAGGAAATACTCTGAAACTTGGTCCGTAAGTCAACATAACTGCATTTTCTAGAATTAATGACATTCCGACAGCTGTAATCAGGACGTTCAAACGATTCGATGATTGTTTCAAAAGGGGCCTGTACGCTACGCGCTCAATCCCTAGGCCAATTACGCCGACAAGCAGCATCGAGATAATGAGTGCAAGTGCAATTCCAAGTATCCCTGAATGGCCAGTCATCAGCGCGAGGACACTAAAGGCAATAAACGAGCCTAACATAAACAAATCGCCGTGTGCAAAGTTTAAAAGTCCAATTACACCGTATACCATCGTATATCCGAGGGCGATTAAGCTATAGAAGGAACCTACCACGAGTGCATTGAGTAACTGCTGTACAAAAGTTCCCACTATCCATCACGTCCTATCTATATAACTTATTGGAGGGATCCCAAGATTTTGGGATCCCTTTAAGAGATGGATCCCGGATTTACCGAGATTTAGGCCGTTTGCTTACTTTGATAGCACGTAATTACCATTCTTATATACGATGACAATGTAGTTAGAGTTGGTTGGCTCGCCCGTCGATTTGAACGATAGAGGACCGCCAAATGTAGAAAATCCATTCGTTGCAGCAAGCGCCTTTGTAATATCTGCTGGTTTGGTTGAATTCGCGCGGGTAATTGCATCCGCAAT
>JAKADF010000548.1 GCA_021820805.1 Bacillota bacterium | reverse complement strand
ACACGAACGGGTCTAATCTGTAGCTCCATGATAGTATCCTCCTGGTTTTCCCAACTCGGAATAATGTGTCTATTTAGATTATCATTTAATGCAGTATTCCTGCTACTGCACTCTCCTGCCCTGATGTGCAACAACGCCAGGACACTGAATCGAATATCTATGCAAAAATAGCTAGAAAAACTTCTTCACATCAAGCCCCCGATAGTAATTAAATCTCGCCCTCATATGCCTTCGCCCAATGATATGGTTGAATTTCCTTTAGCGTCTTGTAATCCAAGTCACTATTCTCTGTAAATACAGCAGCCTTAACATCTTCTCCCCAGTAGAACAACCTCTCCTGGCAAATACCACATGGAGTCAAAATCTTGAACTTCGAGTTTTCATCGTCCCGAACCACACATATGGAATGGGTCACTGGATCATTAAATTTATGAGCCTCCAGAATTGCCCCAGTCTCAATGCACACATTGGTTGCATCAACAAGTACTTCGGGTGCCACACTGGTTAAAACACGTCCACCCTTTGTATACATGGCTGCAGCCCCACCCCAACCGATAGGGTATCTTTGTATAATTAACTCAACTGCAGAATCGTACAATTTTTGCTCTATATTCAATGACTATTCCCCCTGAATTCATCTTGCGTTTTCCTGCCCGATTGCCCCAGAACGACGGAAAAGAAGCCATGAATAATCATACACGTTTCATCTTGCCGCTTATGAGATTTCTGCCCCCATGTTCGCAATAGCAACCCGGGTTGCCTTCTTTAATCTCCAAAAACAGATTCAAGATCTTTATTGAGTTCTGGCGATGGTCCACTGCTTAAAGCGACGTTGGTATTACCGATGGTAATTGTCGCCGAAAGGATCGAATACGTGACATTGATTACGGAGTTGTTGCCTTCGTAAAAAGCAGCATGAATTTTTGTAGAAACATCATTGGTTGCAGTTGATCCACCACTCATTCCAGGTGTTGAAACTTGAAGCGTGTTGATCATTCGGACTATGTCCGCAATCCACTTTTTATCGGTGATGGTTTTTGTAATTTTACCCTTTTTGAGAACTACTTTGATAATATCCGTAGGCAAATACGAATCTTTCGGTCGAGGTGGTGTGACAATATATGATGCCTTTAATTTAAAAACTGTTTCGCCGCTCTGATTTTGACTTAGAAATCCTAGATTAATATCTGGATTTCTTGCCGGGTCTCCAGGCTGACCATTTTTGGTGAAATCGAAGTACGCCGATGTAGTTTTCCCATGATCCGCCAACGTCCCTTGACCAGTGATCGTATAACCTAATTTTCGAAGTCGCTGTGTGTACCACGCTTTAATTCGTGCCTGACTGTCCTTGGATTTAAAATACACGGTTCCATCCACCAAATCCCCATCCATTGATGTTCCCATATCCCCAATACCTGAAACCGGTGTTGTCGATGTCGAGCCCGGATATGTCGGTAAATAAACCTCAACTTGTGTATTGGGTGGCGTTACATTCGGCATCTCTCTCATCACAAAAGGGTCCGGTCTTAAAGTTAATTCAACGTTTGGCTTCGGTACATTTGCGAAGAACGTGACAGTAAGACTAGATGCGGACACCGGCACTTTGTTTGAAGGTTGCGGTATTCCGCAAGCGGCCAACAATACTGTTGGAATAAACGTCAATGACAGAAGCTCTCTGTATCTCATAATTAGTCCCCCTCTAATGTGTTAGACGTTTCAACTCGGGGATTAGTGGCACGCTTGTGGGTCTAACTTTGTCTAATAGCGATAAACGTGGACTTATGTCCAAAGGAAATATGCATTCTTCTGGGACTAACCTGCCCGCTAACGCAGCAAGGACAGGGTGTTCTGCGTTGCATGTTCATGCATTTTGGATGGCGTCGCTTCTAGGATACATGCACCCTTATGTACAATAGCATCACTACAACATATCCAGGTAAGATGAGTGGGTACACTTTAAGGGCGACTATTGCATCTGTCCCAACTTCATGTTACGAACCATGCTTTAAGCGACTTGGTGCCGTCCGTATGCTACGTATACAAGGCTTGTGACAATCAATGAAATCACGATAAAGATTGGGAAGACCAGCGTCGAATACAACACAGGATGTCCGAACACATTGTAAGCAAGAAAGTGATAGAACAATCGCGAGACCTGAAGCAATCCAGTATAACTAAAGTTTAAGAGCGTTTCCGACCAAGGGTGGTGCATCACTTTGGAAATCAGTTCGGGCAGCACAAAGATGCCTGCTGAGATGAAAAACGAGATGAGTGACGAGCGGTTGAGTGCGGACACCAGTATCACGAGGCAGGAAAAAGCCAGCCCGCTGAACAAAAAAATCACAATAGCAATGTAGATGTATTGCAGGATGGTTAAGTGGAACGGTGCCCCATATAAAGGAATGCTTTGAATAGGATAGTTCATACCGCTCGTACCGAAGAGGAATCCATTCAAGCCCACATTCCAAGCTGCAATAATGAATCCAACGACCACAGAAAACAACAGTGCAGCTTTTA
>JAKADF010000036.1 GCA_021820805.1 Bacillota bacterium | reverse complement strand
CGTCAACTTAAGAATGCATTTCAGTATATACGCGGTTACCATTTCGTTATGCCTTTCCAACAAATGAGAGGCGAAACAATCGACTTTCATACGGGAGAAGATTCAGATTTGCCGTCGCTTAACGGCCATCTCTGGGTTCCAATCGATGATACACACTGTGCAGTATACAATTGGATGATGGCTCCATACCCTGAACGTCCGCTGACTGAAGAGGAATGGATTACTCAAGAAACATTTTGGGGACGTGGTCCTGATGATGTTTTACCGAACTACTACCTTAAGCGCAACAAAGAAAATGATTATATGATTGACCGTATAGAACAAAAATATAAAACATTTTCCGGTATCAGAGGCATTAATACAGAGGATTTTGCATTACAGGAAACCATGGAGTACCCGTTCACTGACCGCAGCCAAGAACACTTGGGCGCAGCTGACTCTGCAATTATCACTATGCGGCAATTATTACTTGAAGCTACTTACAGAGTCGAGAATGAGGAGATTCCAAGAGGGGTTGATCCGACTAATTACAGCCATGCCCGCCCTTATGATGCGATGATTCCAAAAGAAGAGTCGTGGGAAGCAATACGTGAATATATGGTGGCTAAGTTTTAACTAAGCAGTCGCTGTCAGTACTAATCTATTCAGGATATTAGTACCGAAATGCTCAAACAATCAGTGTCACGACCATTTTGTGATGCTGATTGTATTATATATATTTTCCTTTTTAGACTTAGTCTAAAAATTAATTTATTTGTTCTGATATATGAAACACGGTGATAGGTGTCTATCTTAAAGTGTTTTAGGATAGATATTGTTTCCTTTTGTATAGGTGTTTAAGAACTGAGAAGACCTAGACTACCCGTATTGATATTGTAAGTTTCTATCGGTATATCTGAATAGTCAGACTATGGTGCGACTTTGATAGAGATAAGGGGGATCCAATAATGATTGGATGGTTAGAGAAATGGTCAGGTAAAAAGGTTGTAACAGGTGCAATGGCATTAAGCCTTGTGACATCAGCGCTTGCCGGATGTGGAACGGCATCAGCTAAGAGTGGAAATGGTACGGGTAACTCAGCTGGGGATGATGGGTATCCGAAGAAAACGATTACGCTCATCGTGCCATATGCACCCGGCGGAGATTTTGATACAACAGCTCGATTACTGGCTCCATTCCTCAGTCAGTACCTTCCGAACCATCCATCTGTGATTGTAAAGAATGTTCCCGGCGGCAATAGTGTGATAGGAGACATGCAAGTTATAAACGCAAAACCTGATGGATACACGATAGGATATTTTACATTGCCTGCCATCGCTCTTGGTCCCCTTATTGGTCAGGGCAATTATGACTTAACAAAGGTGTCATGGGTTGGTCAGGTATTTTCAATGCCATATGTTGCCGCAGCATCAGTGAAATCTGGATTAAATGATATTAATTCCGTTAAGGCAGATTCGCATTTAAAGGTGGGGACAACTGGAATTACGACTACTGCGGGCCTCGCCAGCTTTATGACAATGAAGACGCTTGGCATAAAAAATTCAACCACAGTCCCAAGCGGGGGCAGTTCTGAAAGTGTACTCGCGGCGGCTCAGGGGTCTGTTGACTTTGTTCAATTTCCTTATCCTGCCCTACAGCAAGAGTTTAAAGCAGGGCTTCTTAAACCTTTATGGGTAGATGCAAAAGAACGTTTGCCGCAATTGCCAAATGTAAAAACAATATCTGAACTTGGATACCCAGAACTTGCATCTGTCGTCAGTCTAAATGGGGCTATTGGAACAACTCCGGGTGTAACGAGCCATGACCTTGGCATTTTACAAGACGCCTTAAAGAAAGCAATTAATGACCCTGATTTTATATCGAAGATGAAAGCCGCAAATGAAACACCATTGTACCTTGATGGCACAGATACGCTATCTGAAGTTCAGAACGATATTAACCTAATGAAAAAATATGCTCCAGAAATCAAAGCTCAAATCAGCCATTGATAGAAAGGAGCATATGGAATGTATCAACATATTGTACCAGCATTAGGTACATTTTTCGCATGGCCAGCTCCTATGTTCCTGATTATCGGGGTACTTGTCGGTATGCTGTTTGGTATACTCCCGGGGCTTGGAGGACCACAAGTCTTAGCATTGTTGACGCCTCTTACCTATAAGATGGATCATACTTCCGCCATTGTTATGATGATTGGGGCAATGAGTGCCATTCCTTTATCTGGATCACTTGCGGCTATTCTATTAAATATGCCTGGCCATGCCCCGAGTGTTGCATCTAGCTTTGATGGCTACCCGCTGACTCGGCAGGGAAAAGGCGGTTATGCAGTTGGAGCGTCAGCCATGAGCGCAATTCTCGCCGCTCTTATTGGTGCGGTAATTCTTACCCTGCTTCTTCCTTTGGGAGAGAAGGTAGTACTTGCCTTCTCTTTCCCGGAGTTTTTCATGATGGCACTGGCAGGTCTTAGTATGGTTGCGGTGATATCAAATCGTGGATCCGTTTGGAAAGGCATGATTGCTGTTGCCCTTGGGCTAATGATTACGTTCATCGGATCAGACCCTATCACTGGTTCAACTCGGTTCACATTTGGGAACTTATATTTATACGATGGAATTAGTATAGTCCCAGCCCTCATCGGTTTATTTGCAATCAGTGAGGCTTTCGAAATGTTGCTGCATGGCGGGAGCCTGACTGATGATCCACAAGGTGATGTTCGACTCACCGGGGTTCGAGATGGGATGATTTCTGTTTTTAAAAACTTTGGCACTTTTATTCGCAGCAACTTGATTGGAACTTTTATGGGCATGATTCCTGGGGTAGGCGGTGCCATCACGACCATTGTTGCATATGGCCAAACAGTGCAATCCAGCAAGCATCCAGAACGGTTTGGAAATGGAGAAATTGCTGGTGTCATTGCCCCAGAAGCTGCAAATAACTCCAAAGATGCAAGTGGGTTTATCCCAACTTTGATATTTGGAATTCCGAGTCACATCGAAATGGCGGTTTTGCTCGGAACGCTTACAGTACTCGGCATAAATCCTGGTCCAAGATTGATACAGACAGACCCAGACAAGGTATTAATGGTAATTTATGCACTGGTTGTAGGCAATGTCTTAACTGCTGCAGTGGTGCTGTTAACAGGCGGATATCTCACAAAGTTAGCACTTGTTTCAAAAAAGCTGCTTGCTCCAGTCATTTTTGCTTTATCGATAGTGGGTGCTTATGCACTCGCTGGGAAAATGGGAGACGTTATCGTGGCTTTGGTTTTTGGCATTTTGGGCTTTGTTATGGATCGTTTCTGTTTTCCAAAGATCAATATCGTAATCCCGCTTATGGTTGGCGGTCTCATGGAATCATCATTTCATCAGACATTGCTTGCAATGGGCTGGAAGGGATTTGTTACGCGTCCAATTTCACTTTCGCTTTTTATCGTAGTTTTTCTAATTCTATTCTTTTCATTTAAGCCAAGAAGGAGCAAGTTACAGCTGGCACGTACTGGCATAAAGGTAGGTGTGTTTAATGAAGACAACGAAGCCGATTGACATGGTTGCATTCGATGTTGTATTGCTTATTGTATTTTTGCTGTTTGCAATCATCGGTGCAAGCTACCAGCCGACGGCGCGTGAACTGCCTTTTCCTGTTTCGATTATCGGTGTTCTGCTTGTGTTTTTGTTATTAATTGCGGATTTTTCCCCAACAGTAAATCGCGTATTTCCCTTTCTCAATCAAAACGCAGCAAAACAGGTCGTACAAATACCGAGGGAGACACTTCAGCGAATTTAAATCAGCAAAATAAGGGTTTATCTGTTAAGCAGTGGGTACGTATTTTAAGGCTCTTTTGTTGGCTGATAGCTTTCATCGCCGGAATGCAGTTTATCGGTTATCTTGCAGCGACAGGATGTTTTGTTTTTTTGGTTACTTGGATGGAGGGGCGGCTTAAGTGGTGGGTATCCCTCATTTCAGCGATTGGTACGGTCCTTTTCTTTTATGTGATTTTTAACGTATTCCTAGCAGTGTCATTCTAAACATTTACAGGAGGCAAAGTTGCTTGAATCAAAAATTAGAACTCACAGAGACTGTTCGGTTGTTTGAGGCACTAGGTCTATTTGACATGAACGGGCATGTCAGCCTTCGAGTAAAAGATGGGTTTCTTACTCATGGCCGTCAGGCGGGAAGGTCTACACTCACTGTGAATGACATTATTAAAGTCGGGTTAGACGGAGTAAAACTGGAAGGAACACAGGAACCGCCAAATGAGGTATACCTGCATTCCGAAATATATTCTGCTCGTGAAGATGTATTTGCAATTGCACACTTTCATGGGCACTGGAACAATATTCTTAGTGTAGCTGGTGTCCCTTTCGCGCCAATTTGCACTGTAGCTTGCGGGCTCGGAGCTCAAATCCCTGTCTATCCAGATTTAGATTCAATCAGCTCACGTGATCGCGGGCGGGAAGTGGCACAGTACCTGGGGGAAAACAGTACTCTGATACTCCGGGCTCATGGGGTTATCGTTACGGGTAACTCTCTAAAAGAGGTGCTTGTTGCTTCAAAATTTTTAGAAATGAATGCTGAAAGGCAAGTTTATGTGCACATGTTAAACCCTGCGGCAAAATTGTCCAACGATGAAATTGAAAGGATTGGGAAGGCACTGTGGATTCCAAAAAATATCGAGAAAACTTGGTTGTACTATTATGAAAAAGCGAAGCGGGAAGGAAAGTTTCAAGGGATTTCCTGACATAACAGAGCTAACTATATAGAAAATAGAAATATACTTTGCCTAAACCTGCATTATTGCAAGGTTTTTATTTTTTTTTATTAGTTCTTTCAAATATATTTCAAAAATGAAAGTTTGTCTCGTGTTGTAACCTTTGTACAATATAAAATACATTTAGATAGTTTGGTGAAGGGGGCTGCTTCCACATGTCGACAGAAGAGGAACTTGGATACCGAGACGCGATTCGTCAAGTAGAACGATGCCTGCACAGACGGAAAAAGTCTTTATTGGAGGTGCCGAAAAATCAGTCTGCTGAAAAAGAACAAGAACGGTCAATCCGGATTTCGGAAATTGAGCATATTATTGAGATTATCGAATCCTTGAGAAGATAGGGCATGGAACGCAGCACAACTGATTTATTCAAAAAATGCTAAATTAATGTGAGGAACCTCTGTTTTACGTATATATCCAAGAATTACTGTCCTAGGAGGCTGTCTTATGACCAGAATTTTTTTAAGAGACGGTCGTGTAGCTGAGTTACGATTAGCAGAACCAGGAGAACGGGATAGAAATATCGTTAGGGCATTATTTGAGTCTGTATCGGCAGACAGTCTGTATCTGCGGTTTTTTCATATGGTTCGAGAGTTTCGAGACAAATTTTTAGATGAAATGATTGGCGATGGCGGTAGAAATGCGGCTTCACTTTTATGTATATCCGGAGGCGTTGCGCTCGCTGTCGGAAACTACGCGCGGGTAAATGAAACAACGGCAGAGGTTGCGTTTTTGGTGGATGACCGAATTCAGGGGAAGGGCCTTGGATCTTTATTACTTGAACATTTGGCACATCTTGCATGGATGAATGGTTTTGAACGAATTGAAGCAGAGGTCTTGAGAGAAAACCATCAAATGTTGCAGGTTTTTTCGGCAAGTGGATACGAAATTACAAGACAGCAAACTTTTGATACGGTACGGTTGGTGCTGCCTTTGCGAAAGACAGAGCGCACGCGGGCACTCCAAGAAACGAGGGAGAAGCTTGCAACTGCAGCATCTTTGCATCCGTTTTTCGAACCTGAATCGATTGCAGTAATTGGCGCATCACGAGATACCCATCGTCTAGGCAGTGTTTTGCTGAAGCATCTTTTAGAGTCTGGATATACAGGTACGGTCTATCCTGTAAACCCTTCTGCGCATTCACTTTGTTCAGTACGTGCTTATAAAAATGTAAAAGCATTGCCTGAACGAATTGACCTCGCGATTATAGCAGTTCCTGAAAAGCAAGTAGACTCGGTTATCGATGACTGCATAGATGCAAAAGTCAAATCTGTCGTGATTGTTTCTTCTGGTTTTCGCGACACAGGTGAAGAAGGGTATCAACACGAAAAACGGTTGGTACGGAAACTGCGGGCCGCGGGGTGCCGTTTAATTGGACCCAATTGTCTAGGATTATTGAATACAAACCCGCAAGTGAGTGTGAACGCTAGTTTTGCACATAGTTTGCCAAGTCAAGGCAGACTTGCAATTGCAAGTCATTCTGGAGCCATCGGGCTTACCATATTGGACTATGCAGACCAAATTGGCGTAGGCGTATCCAGTTTTGCCAGCTTAGGAAACAAATCGGATGTTTCGGGTAATGACTTATTGCAGTACTGGGAAGACGATTCATCAACCCAGATGATTGCACTCTATCTAGAGTCATTTGGTAATCCGCGTAAATTTTCGCGGATTTGCAGACGAATTGCCAGACGAAAGCCAATAATTGCCGTCAAAGGGGCTACCACTGCATCAGGCGTGACGATATCAAAGTGGAAAAGGGATACCCTTATCCGGGAATCAACCGTAGATGCATTATTTCATCAAACAGGCATTATTCGTGCTGGAACAATTCAGGAGTTGTTTGATATCGTTGCTCTTCTAGGACAAGGAATTCTACCGCAGGGACAACGTGTTGCCATAGTAACGAACACTGCCGGCGGTGCCGTGATGGCTGTCGATACACTACACCAAGAAGATCTTACACTGGTCGATCCGGTCGTAAACCTTGGCTATGAGTCATTAGGTGAGAGTTACAGGGAAGTGTTGCCCCATGTATTGCGTGATGAAAACGTGGATGCTGTTGTTATTTTGTTTACTCCCGTTGGCGTTGTTGACGAGAAAGGTGTAGTACAAGCGATTCAAGAAGCCGTTACAGAATATGATGAGGAAATCTCGTCTGAACACTCGAGTTCTGGAGAGCCTCCTTACATGGTAAATGGAAAGCCTGTTGTAGCAAATTTCCTTACCCAAGGCACCCATGGAGTTCGGTATATCCAAGCGGGGAAGCGTAAAATTCCAGTGTACCCATTTCCCGAACTAGCAGTTCATGCTTTAGCAAAAGTTGTTCGATATGCAGAGTATCGTTTAAATGACAACGGGAATATCCCAGATTTAGATGTGATGGATACAACAACTGCCAGGAATCTCGTTCGAGATTGTGTAAAGGACAGCGTTCACGAACTCCCGGAAGACGTTACAATGAATGTACTTAAAGCAGTGGGAATTTCTGTCGATGCAGGAAGTGAACACAAGTTACCTCGTGAAGAAAAAGAAGAGTTACAACCAATTTTGCGTCTCCATATTACTATTGATTCATTATTCGGGCCGCTTATGGAAGTATCAAGTATTAAGTACCCAGACCTGTTGCAATGGGAAGATGTTACTGACAATATGGTGGTGTATAGAGGAGTAGTACTCATTCCAATGACAGATGTAGATGCCAGGAGCATGCTGAATAGCTTAATGCCCCATATTCAAAGTTTTTCTGAAGAAGAAGTTGCTTGTCTTAAAGACTGGGTCTTGCGGTTTGCGCAGCTTGTTGCGGATGTACCCGAGATTTACAGCATTCAGGTGAATCCTTTAACCGTTCATAAAGGATGTTTGTCAGTAAATAACGTACGGATGAGGACGGTTCGAGATGTTGAAATGGAGATGATTTTGTGATAGATTCCAGAATTCTGCAGTTACGTGAATGGGTCATGGCATCCAAACATATGGTTGTTATTTCCGGAGCCGGGATGAGTACAGAATCTGGGATTGCGGATTATCGGTCAGAGAATGGACGTTGGCGAAATGAGGCACTTGCTGCTTCTCTTGCCAGGAGTACATTTATTGACCAACCCGAATATTTCTGGCAGGTTTTTCGAGAGTCGTTCATGACAGACGAATTTCGGGAGGCCGTTCCAAATGCGGGGCATCGCGCGCTTGCAAAACTTGAACAAACCGGCGTATATATGGAGATATTTACGCAAAATGTGGACGGCCTTCATCAAGAAGCAGGAAGCACACATGTTTACGAAATGCATGGCAATCTTCGTCAAGCCGTTTGTCTGCAAGGTCATGGCACTTTCCCGTTGTGGTCATTTAAAGACCCCCTCCCAAGATGTCCGTGGATAGGCATAAAAGGCGATTTGTGCGACCAAATCTTAAAACCAGCAGTCGTTTTATTTGAAGAACCTATTTTTTACTATATTGAAGCTTTTCAGGCCGTGCGAAAATGTGATTTATTGCTTGTTGTTGGCTCTTCAATGTCCGTTGAACCTGTTGCAAGTCTGCCTTCTTATATCCAAAAGGAAAAGAGTAAAATTGTTGTTGTCAATCGCACTCCTACCGAATGTGACGATATTGCAGATTTAGTTATTCGCGGGAATGCAGGCGATATATTGGATAAGCTAGTAAGTTTAACTAAATAAATCAGAATATTTTTTCTCCTTTCCATATGATTTTTTTAATACTTACGCTAAAATACATATTATAAACTTGGTATAAATCTCAAATTAATTAAAACAAGCGCTTGCTTTGGGGAAGATCCGCTGTCAAGTTGCCATCTGGGGGCACTTTCTATCATTCGGTATTTAACCTGTTGATTTTATAGTGGTATTCGATAAACCGAAAAGTTTTGGCAGGACTCATTATCGGATGACGCGAAATGACCTTTATGAGGATGGCTGCTAAACGATTAAACGGACGAACGGATTGGAAAGGACTGCCCGCTAATATTCATCCCCAGAAAAACAGGGTAAGAAATCAGAGTATTAATGAATCGATTTTCATATGTGAGGTGACGCGATGAAAAGAGGTCTCTCAATTGGTGTGGCGGCCAGTGTTTTTGACGTAGTGACAACACAAATGCAGCCTGCTTTCGATGGCCGTGTTGTTCATCCCGTATACGGGACTGTAGCCATGGTCTATCACATGGAGTGGGCCGCAAGAAAGGTAATTCTTCCATTTCTGCAGGAGGACGAAGAAGGTATTGGAACTGGTGTGCAAGTACGACATTTATATCCAGCACCTATTGGGACGCAAATTGAAGTAAAAGCTGTTTGTGTTGGCCTATTGGATAATGTTATTAATTGTGAAGTACAGGTATGGGCTGGAGAGCAATTGCTTGGTGAGGGCAGAGTTGAGCAGAGAATTGTTTTGCGTAAATCTTTGCACGAACGTTTCCCTGAGGTATGGCCGCTCTCTCAATCTTAAGCGAAAGCGAGGGGCATGATATACAGTGCATATCGTTTATGCCCGCGAAAGCGAGGAGGACATTTATGGTTAAAATGATAGCTTTATTTAAGCGTCCAACCGACGTTGATTCATTTTTAGATCATTATGAAAACGTTCATTTACCTTTGATTCGTAAGATGCCTGGTTTGTTAAAACTTGAATTGCATCGGATGTATGATGTCAGGGGCGGGGAACCTGACCCGTTTTTAATGGCTGAAATGTATTTTGAAAGTAGAGAGTCTATGCTTACATCAATGAAGTCGCCTGAAGGTCGGGCCGGAGGGAAAGATTTGCAGACATTTGCTAAGGACGTTGTGCAAATTATGCTGGCTGACGTGGATACGGAGGAATTTTAAATATGTATGAAGCAATTGAGTATTCGGTCGTAGATGGAGTAGGCAAAATTACACTGTCAAGACCAGAATCTATGAATGCTGTCAACGCCCAAATGGGGCAAGAATTGTATGATGCTCTGAAGCAAGTGGAAAGAGATGCGGCAGTTCGGGCGCTTATTATTACTGGCTCAGGCAGAGCATTTTGTGCTGGGCAGGACCTAAATGACAGACGCTCAATTGAGAATTTTAGTTTGAGCGACAGCGTGCGGGAGCG
Source organism: Bacillota bacterium (assembly GCA_021820805.1). The sequence continues at coordinate 2,992 of JAKADF010000036.1, read as the reverse complement.
CTACAACCTTATTATTTCTAAAATGCAAAACCTGAAAATTCCGGTGATTGCAGCAGTGAATGGCACGGCTGCTGGCGCTGGGTTCGGTCTTGCCCTTGCGGCAGATTTGCGGTTTAGCGCAAAAGGTGCCAAGTATACACTGGCCTTTAGTAAGATTGGCCTTGTCCCGGACTCTGGAAGCAGCTTTTTCCTGTCGAGGTTGGTTGGTGTTGGCCTTGCGCTCGAATGGGCCTTTACTTCTGAAGTATTGACAGCAGAAACATTGTACGAACACGGTGTTATCAATCGATTGTTTGACAAAGAAGTGCTTCAGGATGAAACGTTTGCTTTTGCTAAACAACTAGCAGAAGGTCCAACGCTTTCCTATGGACTTACAAAAGCTGCTGTTTATCAGAACTTTAATGCTGGTCTTGAAGAAGCCTTGGAGCGTGAGGCAAAGTTTCAGGGAATTGCTGGTGCATCAAACGATTTTAAAGAAGGCGTACAAGCATTTTTAGAAAAACGGAAGCCTGTCTATCGTGGGCAGTGATGACTGTATGACGAGGTTGGTATAAAGATGAATATTCGGATAGTAGGTGTTGTTGGCGCTGGTACGATGGGCGCAGGCATTGGTCTTACGAGCTTGCTTGCAGGCTATCAAGTTATTCTATTTGATGTTTCAGAGGCTATGCGTGATAGTGCACGTGCCTATGTTAATTCGCGATTGAACCGTCTTTGTGAAAAAGGAAAACTTGAGAGGGAACAAGCAGACAAAATTTACGAAAATTTGCGGATTGTCTCAGATATAAACGAGCTATCCGAAGTGAATGTTGTAATAGAGGCTATACCAGAAAAGATAGCTTTAAAGAGGGAAGTTTTTCAGTCTCTTGAAAAGATTTGTTCAACAGAGGCGATTTTAGCATCGAATACATCATCGCTGTCGATCACAGTTATTGCATCTGCTGTGAATCGTCCAGACAGAGTTGTTGGCTGTCACTTCTTCAATCCGGCTCCTGTCATGAAGCTTGTGGAGATTGTTAAAGGGGAAGATACGAGCAAAACGACTGTGGATATCATGGCGTCATTTGCGAAAAGCCTCGGGAAAACGCCGGTAGTATGTGCTGATACTCCCGGATTTATTGTGAATCGTGTCGCTAGAAACTTTTATGGTGAAGCCCTCAGGATAGTAAGTGAAGGAAGCGCAACTGTTCAGGAGGTAGATACCCTGATTGAACGGGGATCCGGTTTTCGGATGGGGCCATTTCGTCTGATGGACCTTATTGGAATCGATGTGAACCTCGATGTAACAAAGGCTGTATACCATGCCTATCACGAAGAAGCACGTTATCGTCCGTCTGTTCTGCAGTCACGGTTAGTTGACTCTGGACGGTTTGGACGTAAATCAGGGCGCGGATTCTACCAGTACGCTGAGGGTGCAGAAACTGAACAAGTCTTAGATAACGATACATTTTCAGATTTAAGTCCATTAGATATGCCGGCACAAGCTGTGGTGATAGGAGATACACCTTTAGCGAATGCCCTATGGAAACGGGCTGAAGCATGTTTTGGTCTTGATGCGACGGAATGTGGGCTTGTATATTCGTCTCCGCCGCGGGCGTGGGATGAAGTACTTGTTAAATGGCGCGCAGATGAAATAGAAGCATATTTAAGACGTGTAAAACCTGGCATTGTATTTGTAAGTTTAGCGAGCAGTATAGACTCATCAAGAAAAATCCTGCAGGCAATAGAAAGGTCTGTCCACAAAGACACGATTATTGCTGTTTCACTTGCAGGACCATCCGCAACAAAGCAAGCGAGTTGGCTTCGCAACCCGAATCGAGTTCGCGGGTTTGGTATTATGCTTCCTTTGCAGGGTGAGCAGACCGTTGAGTGGACGATACCTTATCAGTGCCAGTGTACAGAAGGCAGTGATGCATTTGCAAAGGTGCTTCGCAGTTTTGGATTCAATCCGATTCGTGTTCGCGACGGGGCTGGCGGAGTGCAAATGCGGATTTTATCTATGATTTTAAATGAAGCAGCACTTGCGATTCATGAGAAGATTTCCTCTCCAGAAGAAGTGGATGCGGCAATGAAACTCGGGACAAATTATCCGCTTGGTCCGGCTGAATGGATGGACGAATTAGGGATACCTGCCGTCCTTAGAACACTCGACGGAATGTTTTCAGAGCTTGGTGAAGACAGGTATCGGCCCGCCGTACAGCTTAAGTACATGGAAGATGCATACTGCTATGGAAAACAGACAGGCCGCGGTTGGTTTAGCTATGAAGAGTAAATATTGAGTCACAGCATGTACGGGGTTGTCCAAAAGTAATATACTTTCTTTAGGACAGCTCCGTTCGCAGCACTGTTTTCTTATGCAACTCGATGTAAGCCCTTTCATTTTTAAATGAAAATGATGCTTGTCTTACATCATTAGTCAAATTTTAAATGTGTAATGGTTGTCTTATCCTAATAAACAATTTTTAGTCATATGAATTCATATTAGATTGGAGGGCGCCTAGAATGGAACCAGTTGTTGACGAAGAACTCGTCGTATCACTTGGTGACAAACCGGATGATATTCCGGATAAGACGCTCATTGCGTTGTATAAAAGCATGGTTCAGTTGCGTCAGTTTGACAGGCGGGCTGTAAGTTTGCAAAGGCAGGGCAGAATAGGAACCTATCCGCCGCTTGAGGGTCAGGAAGCGTGCCAAGTTGCGGCTACAATGGCTTTGCGCGAGCAAGATTTTGTATTTCCGACTTACAGGGATTACGGAGCCATGATGCAACACGGTGTGCCGATGGAAAATATTTTACTGTACTGGAATGGAAGAGTTGAAGGATGCGTTATACCAGAAAAAGTAAATGCATTCCCGATGGCTGTGCCGATAGCAACTCAGCTGCCCCATGCAGCAGGCGCAGCATGGGCTGCAAAATTACAGAAAGTAGACCAAGTTTCACTGGCATTTTTCGGCGATGGTGCAAGTTCCGAAGGTGATTTTCATGAGGCAA
>JAKADF010000035.1 GCA_021820805.1 Bacillota bacterium | reverse complement strand
AGACACTTCTTCTGGATGAAGCATTTTCTGCGCTAGACACTTCTCTTCGGAGGATACTCCAAGATGCCACACTGGAATTGCGTGACAAATTGGGCACAACAGTCATGATGGTCACTCATCAATTGGCAGAAGCACAGCGTATGGCGGATCAGATTGGCATTATCGATCATGGAGAAATTCTGCAAGAAGGAACACCTGAACAGGTCATGCTTTCACCGAGTTCATGGGAGGTGGCGAAGCTACTTGGATACACACATTTGCTCCATGATGAGAATGCTCATCGATTCGCATTTCACCCGAACCATGTTATTCCTGGTGCGCATCCAACCTTAGGACCCGTACTTTGTGGCTTAGTGAAACAACGATTTTTGCATGAAGGAGAATTTCGAATCGTTGTAGAAACGGGTCAGTTTAACGATGCTATTATTGAAATTGCCGTACCAATTAATGCTGATACAGAGGTGGGACAAATATATACATTCACTGTCCCTGATCCTCCATATATCGAATGACTTCTAAGGATTTAGTTGAAGGGAAACTACGACCTAGGGTGTTAACCGTGCGATTTTTCCGTTTCGTGAGAAGACCCTAATAGTTAACGCAGGACGCATTAAGAAAACCTGAGGATGCAATAAACGCACTGTTTATAGGGATCCATCTGCAATTCAAAATGTATTTATCAAAGTAGGGTGGAAGATTCCAGATCCTATCACCGTATAGTCCAGTGCAAAAATCGCAGTGGACTCACTTGCAAACCGACCTTATCCGGATGCCCCAGTGAGCACCCTGTATCTATTTCATAGAAGGCAGGATATGGTGTTTGAAAGAGCGACAAACACAGCGCGAATCAGAGGTCACATCGGACTATGGGACACGCATGCGACAATCGGTTCGCAAGAGGTTTGGGTTGGTTCTGCTACTTATGATATCGGAATTGAACTAGTGGCTCAACAGATATGCCTACACACCACATAGCATCAAATGTGGAACAAGAAATAGATAAAGTATTTCAAGCACTAAAACATACATAAAATTTTCGACTTTGACTGAGTTCGCTCAACCCAACTTATTTGGCAAGAATGGTGAAGGAGAATGGTATTTCTCGGATGGTCAGGGTGTCATCCTGTCTACGGTTGGTCTTCAACCCGTCTACATTATCCAAAAATGCTTGGCAGCAGTGACGATGAAGAATAGGTCATTTGATTTATGGAGCATCTTTTGGGAACAAACGCTCACTACGTATTCGTTGGCTAATTAATTTAATACATTTCAGACGGCCAGCCAATACCAAGATTTATATCATCTTCGATCGCCCGTACGGTACAACAGCCGGATGCTCCCTAATCCTTATTTGGGGATGAGTGTTCGACACCTTTGTTCTGCAACTGCACATAGTTGTTGAACGGGATTTTCAACTTAGAGAAGAACGGATTCGGGTAACACGGGTGAAATACATAGCCATTCAATTCCATTGAGTTATCCATATGTCACAAACGGTCAGCATGTACAATAGTAACCACTCTCCCTTTATAAGAAAATTAAATGAAACTTTATATAAGTTTGTTTCGTCTGACTTGTGTGACGCAAGGGGAGGCAATCATTATATGAAGCGGTGTAGACAGTTTGCTTTAGTAGGCGTGGCATTAGGCATTGTTGGAGTTATTGCAGGATGCGGAACGATCGCAGAAGTGAGTTCAGGAACCGCTCAAGCAACAAATGTTATCACCACATCAGCTAAGAATACCGCCAAGCAAGTGAAAAACACAACCACGCAATCAAACGGCAGTCTTACAAGCAACTCTTCAGCGCCAACAACTGCTCAGAATACGGATTTTCCATCTAACTCAACGTCTTCATATGTGACGTATATAGATATGATCGGATCCCAAACGGGGTATGTTGCAGGATATTCTGCGGGTCACTTCAATATCTGGCGAACGACTGATGGTGGTACTCACTGGACACATATCTTAGTTCCTGATGTGCCAATGTTGAATACGGAGGATTATCCGCCTGTTGCCTCATTCGAATCCATAAACAAAGGGTGGATTGCATGGATTGCGGTGCAAAAGCAAGGTAATGTCCTTTACGTGTTAATTACGACCGATGGCGGTCGTACATGGACATTGCACACGAAAAATGTGATAGCAGTCGCCGGCTACGTGAGGCAGATTGATTTTTCATCAGCCAAAGATGGATGGATTCAAGCATTTTCTGGAGGTGTGATGAACCAAGGTGACACAACCATCTATCACACGGATGATGGTGGAAAGACCTGGACAATGGTTTCGTCATCCGGGGGTTACGTACCTAACAAAAACGCAACGCCACATGCACTACCAGAACTGGATGTCCCGATGCCTATGTCCTTTACGAATACTCGGGATGGTTGGGTAGCTGTTGGTAACGTCGTGATGAAAACGATGGCTTCATTGTACTATACCCACACAGCCGGAACAGAATGGGGAGCGATTCACCTTCCCATTCCGAAGGAGTATCAAAACGGCTTTATGACCACAGAATGTAAACCCGTGTTCTCAGGCAGTGCGGGTACGGAATTGATCCAGTACTTCCAAGAAGGAAAAAATCGTTTGGTTAGTTATCGCACGACGAACACGGGAAAGTCCTGGGCAATTGGATCAATTGTTTCCCTTAGTCAAAACGATGATCATGTCAGACAGTCTTTTTTAAACGCTCAAGATGGATGGATAATCGGAAGTACTGGTACACCATTTGCACAAACGACTAACGGCGGAATGTCCTGGTCAACTATCCAAAATACTAGTCGTTTAAAAACATTGTTCAGCAGCGGGTTTAGAGTGAAACAGTTAGATATGGTTACACAGAAAACGGGGTGGATTCTTTTAAAGTATGTTAACTCGCAAAATGGGCAAATTCGTACTAAAATTCTAAAGACCAGCAACGACGGATACAGTTGGGTGGTTCAAAATAACACTTCGACGTTAATCAAATGATTCCTTCCATAATTCGTTGACCAGTATCCGGATCCACTTAAACTTAACAAAGATCCTCTATAAGTGGCTGAGACAAAAATATTAACGGCTGATCTATCTTCTCTTGCGTGAATATTCGGTAAGGTTGATTCGATATTATTGAACGTCTGGGCGGGAATGCTCGAGAGATCCTTGTCACGTTTCTTGACCAAATACTGTTACCCTTGTAGAACGAATCAGAGGTGATAAACGGGTACCGTCAAGAAAGTTGTGTAAATGGACCTATAGGGCCTCACCAAGTTGCCTATGTATTTGTTTGTTATTTGACCTCTTCTTGCTTGTTAGTATTTCCATATCTTTGGGAGAATAGTTCCCGCAGTGTGGCCTGGACTTTTTCATCCACAAAGCCACGCAGGGCTCGCTTCCCCCATTTTTCGTTATATCCTTTAGCGAACAGATAAGTTATTTTTTCTGCCGCTTCTAGATTTGCAATGCTGTTCATTGGGCGAAGTCGCTTCCTAATTTCTTTTATGGTTCGCTCAATTGAGTTTGTCGTGTAGAGTGCGTAACGGATCATTTCTGGGTACTTGTAGAGAAAGTAAGTCTTCCAAATCGTCTCGCCAAGACTGTACTTCTCTAGGGTACTTAGTGTTCCATTTACGCTCGAATGATTTAAAGCATGCTAATGCTTCCTCTTTTGTTGGGCTTGAGTACACCCCCTTCAGATCACCGAGTATTGCAGGCTTGTCCTTGGCCCGGACCTTGCCAATGATATTTCTTAGCTTATGAACAACGCAGCGTTGGAAGTCTGCTTTCGGGAAAATGTCTAGAAATGCATCCTTCAAGCCTGTTAGGCCATCTGCTACACCGATTAACACTTCCTCGACTCCACGGCGCCGCAGGTCAGCGAAAATCTCTCTGCAGTTCTCCGATGTTTCCTTACCACCAACGTAGTAGCCAAGTATCTGGCGGTGGCCTTCTTCATCGATTCCCATGACAACGTAAATCGATTCATTCTCAACTGTATCCCGTTTCAAGGCGACGTACAGGCCGTCCATGTACAAAACTGAGTAGCGTTTCTTTAATGGCCGTTTTCTCCAGGCATCCACGTCAGCCAGAACGACGTTTGTTATATTGGTAATCGTGGTTGGGGAGTACTTGGTTCCATACATTTTCTCGATGAATTGAGCAATGTCACGGGTACTCATTCCACCCTTGTACATGGATATGACTGCTTCCTCCAACCAGTTGTCTCGGCGACTATATGGCTCAAACAACAGGGTGTGGAAATCCCCTTGACGGTCGCGAGGAACATTTAGGTCCTCAACTTTTCCGAACCTGGTCTCCAAATCTCGATTGTAGTAGCCATTGCGAGCGTTTTTTTCGTTGGGATGTTCAACCCGCAAAAAGTTATCTAGCTCTTCACGCATCATAAGCTCAAGGCGTTCCTGGATAAATCTTGTTACCTCATTTTGTAATTGAAGGGCAAGCACATCTTTGTAAATCTGTAGCATAGTAGGGATTCTCCTCTCATTGTTCTAGGCAAACTTGAGAGTACCCTACTTTTTTATTATCTGCTAGACCTTACACAACTTATTTTACGTCATCGATAAACGTGAAAAACAGTATAATTACGCTCTGTATCACTACTGTTGCAGCATTATCGTTAGCCGGGTGTTCAATTTCAACCAGTTCAGCGCAGAAAACAGGCAACAAGGCACAATAAATGACGGTAGCAAATAACAGCTCTTTGGCCACGTTGCCAAACAGTTATTTCCAAGCCAGTGCAACAGTAGATAATTTTTTGAACGATTGGCTTACGCTCGACTCTAAAGATGGCATCGCACTACTCAGTTCGAATGTAAAACAAAGTAAAACAGCTACAAAGTTGGGACAATACTTTACACAGGTACCTCCTGGTCATTCGAGTTATGAAGTAGTTGGATACAAAAAAGTGTCCGATACCGAGTACCAATTCCATGTGTGGATGTATGGCAATGCCACGGGGCTTTACGGCCCCAAAGGGCGTCCCCGTCCAAATCCTAAAACGCTCACTGTAGTGAAACAAAACAACACATGGTATATCAACAATCTACCTAAGTTTTGAGTGGAGCTTCCTGAACGGGGGCATAACTCTAAGAATCCGTGCGTTGATTTTTGAATGAATATTCATTATCTAAATGAGTGCTGCAATGTCGCTCTTGGGCAGGTTCGTATTATGAGGTCAAGCAACAGGTGATTATCCATCAGTCCTCACGATTCACAAAATTAAGTGAGAAAGATTACGGTTAATCCTATCCAAAAATTTATATCCTAACAATGTGCTCTTCTATCCGTTGTGGTAAAGTTTCCACGACCGTTCTGAGCAACCATTTAAGCCATGCCGTCACTCATTTCGAACCAACCTTGTTTCTCTTCCTGAACCACTTTTTTAGAGTATTTGTCAAAACCTATTTGGCGGGGCAATGGTTCGATGGCGGTCATCGAGAGCATTTCTCGCACTCTGTTTTTCGGACCGAGGGCGGTGTGCACTATCTAGGCATGTCAAGGGATGTGGATATAATTCAGAATGTGCAAAGAACCGAAGATTTTGTTCCAGGTTTGTGTAAAGAACCGAATTGTCTAGCTACTCGTTTGAAATTAGTTCTTCAGCTTAAAGGTGAGACTTCCTTTGTGAATATTTACTTGAAAAATTAAGTGACTGTCCTCAAATCGAATCCTAAAAAAGACATTAGTATCGTTAATTTTTGGGACAATTGAGATTCAGTAAGTACATCTGCTCTATCATAGGCTAGATAGAAAAGCCGCCGTCAGTAATTTCTTTTCTGAGGCAGCCAACATAAGTTTTTTGAAACCAAGTAGTTTTAATGTGTGAGAAGTTAATAATTTACTACATGAACAGTCCAATGCCAACTATCTGTGTCCCCGAACCAAGTCTGAATCTTTGAGTTGTTATTACTCCCGAAGTCAAGTTGTTCAGTCCATGGTATTCCTTGTACTGATTGTACCTGAGCTGTTTTTGTCCATTGTTCAATCATGTGATTAATTTGGCTATTCATTTGAGCTATCTGGTTCCACATTTGAGTGAAGCTATTGTCACCTATTACGTTGTTTTGTAAGGGTATATTTAACGGTAGAGTTGTTCCTAGATCAACTTGGATATTTTTGGGAACATTTAATTGTGATTCAGGCAGAGTTGAAAACGAAGTTCCATTGTTTCTTAGCTTTGTTGGAACAACAACCTCTCCATTTGGAGAGTCAATTAATACGGTTTTTAAAGTTGAAGCATTTACTTGTGAAATTGAATTATTGTTGACGGTTGCATCGGTGAAAGTCACTTTTCCAGCTTCCGCCATTAGCATAATCTTATGATCCCCATTTTCAGGATCCTCACTGATCCATTCGGCAGTTTGTTCAATTTGGTTTGTGTAACGAGAGTTCAAGGACACATCGACATTTTTTGTAATCGTTTTTGATCCGTTTGATATTTTCGCAATGAGTTGCCACGTATTTCCCTCAAGATGTTTTATTTCCGTATTGATCTTGTCACCAGGTTGTACATCTGCAATTGGGGCAGCAACTTTCGGTAGCTTTTCCCAAAATAATTCATCGACTTGCTGGCCGTTTTGGATTGTCTCCAAAGTCCCCATTTGAAGTAAATCGTGACTTAGGACACCACCCAAACCAATCCATTGCGCATTTGCAGACTGATTTGAACCGGTAACGTTTGGCACTGTCCAACTTCCGGTAATATCTGTGTATGGACTTCTGTTCGTTTTATCAATATATCCTGACCAGTTTTGTGATCTGGCTATTCCATCCAATATGAATTTTTGGTGGAGTTGGTTGGAAAGTACAGAGTAATTCAGAATGGTTACAGATGCGGCGGCAACAACTCCAACTGTAATTGCGTATGCTCGCTTCATGAAAAAGCGCCTCTTTAAGTTTCTACGGATCTATAAAATAAAATGTGTTTTTGAAAAAGTTGACTCTACAAATGGTTAGCGTTCACTTTTTCTAGTAATTGTTTAGTCATTTTTTTAAATTTGAGATTCAAGGCAATAGATACGATCGTGAACATAAGCGCAGCGAAAGTAAGCGTCATGAGTGCACCTTCTTTTTAAATTTTTTAGCTCATGTAGCATATTTTGAACGGGAAACTTCAAAATTTCGTCGAAAAGCAATCAGATTTAGGATGGGATTCAGGGCATCTCTAATTTGGTAATTTATCAAATCGATGCCTTTTGTAATTATCCTGTTTATACTTCGTATTGAACTGTCTATTTAATTTTTCACGAATCCCTGGATTGTGAGAACGAACGTCGTGTAGTTGTACTGCATCCGAGGAAAACAACAGCAACGGCAATTTGAGGATTCTTGTAACGTGAATATTCGATAAAGAGTTTGATAGTCGATACATGTTCCGTTACAAAAATTACGATCTTCTGTAGCGCCAATTGAATTTTGTAACTCCTCGTGATTTAGCTGTGGGCCAAATCAGATGCTGATAGCGCACCAGAATACGAGTAGTTTTTAAACACTCGCAAATTTTAGACGTTCATTATTTAATTTGTATCAAAATAGGATATAATCTTGAGCTTTAAGGTTTCAACTGATGCGGGAGAGAAAATAAGCCTTCATATCTTTGCAGAACATGAAGGCTTGCGAAGTGAGTTGGATAAATTACCACCCAAAAGGATTTGAATTCGAAAACGGAACTGTTCCACCTCCAAAAGTACTACCGCCTCTGTTACCATTCCCATTGTTTGAAACTCCGCCATTTTCCGTCGTGTTTATGCTTTGTTCTTTCCCAATTTTGACCATTATATTCATTTTTCTGCCGCCGCGATATAATGTTAGTTTCACATCCTGGCCTGGTGTTGTCTTGAATAGGGTCGTCCGTAAATCTGCAATGGAATGTATCGTTTGGCCATTTAGAGCAACAATGACATCGCCTTTTTTTAATCCAGCGTTTTTCGCGTTTGAGGAATCTACTGCGGCAACATATACACCATAGTCAACTGGAATATTAGGTAAGAATTGTTGCGGTACACTGGATAGGGAGTAGGCGCTGATACCGAGCGCTGGATGCACCGCATGGCCTGTTTTCATAATTTCGGATGCAATGACCTCGACTTCATTTGACGGAATTGCAAAGCCCATACCGCTCACATCCTGGGCCGCAATTTTGCTGCTGTTAATACCGATAACTTGTCCGTATATGTTTAAAAGAGGACCGCCGCTATTTCCTGGATTAATGGCTGCATCTGTCTGAATAACCGCCTGATAGGTAAGGGTCTGTTGTGAAGTCGGCTCCTCAACTGGCATCATGCGCTCTTTACCGCTCACAATTCCGGATGTAACAGAGTCTGTAAAATCAAGGCCCATTGGCGTTCCGATCGCGATAGCAGGTTCTCCAACCTGAATCTTGTCGGAGTTAGCAAATAAGGCGGGCTGTACGCCTTTGAAATTTGAAATCGGAGTTTTAATCACAGCCAAATCTGTGTAGGGATCCGTACCAACAACCTGCGCATTAGTGTGCTTACCAGATTGAAGTACGATTTCGACTTTTGAACCGCCTTCCACAACATGGTTATTTGTCACAATATAGGCGTACTTTGAATTGTTACTAAAGTATACCCCTGAGCCAATATCAGATTCCTGCGTTTGTGTCTGCTGTGTAAAGAAGTTAGCTTCTGTTTTGTAATTGATGACTGCAACGACATCAGGCTCCGTTTTCTTGACGATCTGGGTAATCGCTTCATTTATATTTACATCTACGTTATAAGACGAGGAAGTAGTATTTTGGCTCGATACGCTGGAAGGGGAGCCAACTGCGCCGAATACCTGATCTTGATTATGGATGTATGAAATGATTCCAAGTGTAGCACCAGATCCAACTAGCGCAGACAAAACAACCACGCCAATCCCATTCCACGGGATGTGGTTTCTGTTCATGTTTGAACCTGAATCAGGTTTAAAGAATACCATTATGCATCCCCCATTTGAAAAAGTTCACTGTGCGTAAGGTTTGTTTAAAAGAATGAAACTTAAATTAAGAACGTAAATTGCCGCTGAAATTAATATAAATAGCGAATATCGAAAACGGCTTGAAAGAAAAATCTCTTGTATTTTTCTCATACAATTAAATTCGATAAGGGTACTTGCCAATAGGTGTAATCTTGTAAATGTACCCAGAAACATTTTTACTGGGAGGGACTTTTGCTATGAGATTCTGGAATAAGATACCGTTTTGGATTGGGTCTGTTTTAGCGTTAATAGTAGTAATTGCGTTTCTGGCTGATTCAAAGATTGTTTAAGAGCATCTAAATCTGCCAGTCTTATTTAGGGCTTTTAAATTTTCTCTTACCAGAAGTTTAATTGGTGTGTATATCGTATTTGGATACAATATGAGTATGTCAAAGGAAAGTTAACACAACGTATCAAGCCTCAGCTAGATTTCCACATTTAATAAATGAATATTCAAAGGGCTATTTCCGTTGAACAAACTGTGCCCAGCCGGGTAAGAAAATTGTGGAGTGATGTATATGATGACAACAATTAATGAGTATAGAAAAGAAATCTGCTCAGAATGCCCGTACTGTGGCAAAATGAATTTGTTCCCCAGCTTGCAATAAACCTATGAATCAGTGCTAATTTCGGGGAAAATTGTCTCTTTATCAGTCGGAAGATCAAGTAAATTCTCCTAATTATGAGAGTCAGTAGTAAGGTCTTTTGGCTATATAGCATGAAATACCCAGACAGCAACATTACCAGTCTCACAATAACGTATACGATTTGGTCCTTGCCTGGACGCATAAGAAACCCAACTAATGTGAAGTGTGCTAACTCAGAACGATAGTTTTTTGCAATGTAAAAGCGATTGATAAAAGGAGCCTCGCACATTTTCCTCCGCGCTTACTGTAACTACTTATCGAATAGCCGAATGTAATTGGCCATGTGTGTCCATCTGGTGTGATTCCGTGAACCATTCTCATAAAAAAACTGTAAATAAATCAGTTAGCAACCTGGCCACCTTTTCAATTGACGAGCACACCATCTGGACTAGTTAATGTTAATCACCAATGTACCAATCCATCCTACTATGTATAAGCGGAAAATGGCTCATTCGATTCTCCCCGTCATTAGTCCTTGTATGACTGTTTCCTATCATTGAGTAAATTTAAGCTTTAGATTTACAAGGGCTATGCAGTATGGTCAACATGTCATATCGCTCATAGCACCATCGATGGTTTACGAACACATTTTCTGGCGTATCGTGGCTACTGACCTACTCAGATATTAATTGGCTGCAAGAAATGTCATTTTATCCGCTAATACGCTAACGGCGAAAGTGTTCCGCGGATATCTTGCAGCCATAGAGTACGCACTTGCCGTTGGTTTTCTGTACCACTTTCTTTTGGAAACCATTTAGTCGTTTGAGAGTGAGTTGAAGTCGTTTGCTCTCAAACCCCGTGACCATGTTGGACAAGCTCCTGAAAATCAATAATACTTATTTCAGGAGGAAATCCAATGCAGAGACGAAGATATTAAGCCGAGTTCAAACAACAGGTAATTCAGGAATGCATCGAGACTGGAAGCCCTTCCGTAGTCGGTAGGAAGCATAATCTAAATCCAAATATGATTGGTCGATGGGTACGTCAGTCGAAGAAGGATGGGAGCACCCCTAAGGGTGATCAGTCATCTGCAAAAGGTTATGTTACGCTCGAGGAACATAAACAGCTGGCCGAGATGAAAACTGAGCTCGTTTCAAAGAACGAGCAGCTTAAGAAGGCTCTAGCTGAGCAAGCTCTTGAGGTCTCAATCTTGCGTGATTTGCTAAAAAAATCAAACCCTCACTGGCGGACAAAATAGAAATTGCAAAGAAGTGGATTGCCAAAGGTCACTCGGTTACCCGGGTGTTACGCATAGTGGGGGTATCAAGATCCACCTAAGCCGCATAGTGGAGGCCCTGGGCGTTCTATACCCGGATACTCGTATACTGAGGGTCGGAAAAAGGTCAGTGACGAACAGATAAAAGAATGGATTATGGAGGCAATTGCTGGGGATGAGGCTGGATATGGTTATCACAAGCTGACACATCTGCTTCGCCAGAAATATTGTTTAGAAATCAACAAGAAGAAGGTTTATCGGCTTTGTAAAGAGCTTGAAATCCTAAAGCATCAACGGAAAATAAAGAAAAAACATCCTCGCCGTTTAGCTATAAATCGGACAATCACTGGGCCGAATCAGTTATGGGAAACAGATCTGAAGTATGGTTATGTTGCAGAGGAAGACAGGTTCTTCTTTATCCTATCTTTTATCGATGTATTTAACCGAGAAATCAAGGGGTACCATATCGGTCTGGCGTGTGAAGCGAAACATGTGGTGCAGGCGTTAAAGCAGGCTTTGTTGAAGCATGGATTGTTTGAAAAAGGTAAGAAATTACCGGCGATTCGTTCTGACAATGGGCCGCAATTTGTGAGTCATTTATTTGAGGATACCTGTGAGGAATTAGGAATTTTGCATGGGAGAATTCCGCCAAAGACACCGAATATGAACGAACATATAGAGTCATTTCATCGTGTGCTTGAAGATGATTGCCTATCCAAGAACGAATTTGAGACATATGCGCAGGCGTATGGTGAAGTGGTAGATTACATGGAGTTTTACAACAAACGCCGGTTGCATTCCAGTCTGTACTATTTGTCGCCTGTTGAATTTGCAAAACGCCATAGAGAAAATGGCTTGCAACTAAAGAAATTGGTGAAGGTTTAAGAGAAGGCGCGAAAAAAAGAGCTTATGTCCAATAAACAGGGGTCTATCCGATAGAACATGAAGAACACTGAATGATTATTATAAAGCTATTGAACACGTTAGAGTAATGATTCGTGAGAAGGAAAATGAGGCTATGAATAGTGATTTACATGTCCATGAACATGATATGAAAACACTTCATTGGTTCGCCAATGTAATTGTGCATGGTCTCGTAGAAGAGGTTCTTAAAAATACTGTCGAAGACTTGGAAAATCGTTGTGAAAAGATCAAAAAGCACTATCCTGATAGTGTCGAATAAGCAGAGTAAACAAACTTTCCTAAATAAGGTTAGTAAAATACAGTTAAAAAAATTCTTGGCTGCATAAATGTTTTTGTCGTACTTAGTACCATAAACTGTGTTAAGAAAGGAGAATCTTGTCCCTCAAATCCACAATCGAATCCCTAGGAAGTAGATAAACATTCTTAAACATATAATAGAAATACCACTAGCCACTAGCAGCCCCGCAAACCACCGGAGAAATTGCAGAAAAATTCCTCCTCTCGTTTCCTGATTTATCCTACGGTTTAATGATGTCAACAGGTGTCCCAACTTGTACCATACTGTATAGACTCTTTGCGGCCAAGATAGGTAGTTCTACACAACCATTACTTTGGGGGTATCCATAGGAAGGACGTGGATAACCATGTATAGCAATGTTTCCAATTAGTCCCATAACCCATGGGACATTAGGATCATCATAAGGCTTCCCATTTGGGTTGATTCCCTTCATGTTCACATACGGAAACTTAACGCGAATATAAAAGGTTCCAGTAGGAGTATAACCACCTGGCATTGCCGTGTTGCATAAAGAGTGGAAAATGACTTTCCCATTCCTATATAGTGTCAACGTCTCTGGGAGTCTCTCCTGAACAATAATTTTCTCGTTACTTTTTGTAATGAATGGACGGTTTACAGTTGAAGATAAATACTGACCTGAGGTACTTACTGGCCCATTTATTCCACCACTAATGATCATAGTCTCTTGAACCGTCGGTGGTAGCTGTTTGCTCGGATAAAAATTCATCATCTCAGAATTTTGCCAAACCCACTTTCCAGTTATTTTTGGCATAAAAGAAATATCTCTTGTAACATCTGCATGGTTTTTTATTGG
>JAKADF010000547.1 GCA_021820805.1 Bacillota bacterium | reverse complement strand
CCATAGCCAGGATGAATCCCATCCGCCCCTGCAGTTTGAGCAGCTTTTATAATAGCTTCAATTTGTAAATAGCTTTGCGCGACTGGAGGCGGCCCAATTCTTAACGCTTCATCGGCTTCAGCCACATGAAGTGCATCTTTGTCTGCATCTGAATATACTGCAACCGTTTTAACGTTAAGGCTCTTGCACGTCCGTATAATTCTGCGGGCAATCTCCCCACGGTTTGCTATTAAAAGTTTCTGTATCACAAAACTTTCTCCCCTCGCAGAAATCTGCAATAAGCGTATCAGTTTGTCCCGCTATTTGCAAAACGGCTTCACAAGGTATATGGATCCATCAAGTGTAAAGATTGGGCCGACTGTGCTACAATCCATGTCAGGAAGGATAGAGGTAATTGGGAGACACATGTACATATTCAACAACTCGTCCGCTTTTTGGACAAGTAGCAATTGTTACAGGCTCATCCAGAGGAATTGGACGTTCTATCGCCATAGCCTTAGCACGTTCAGGTGCATACGTTGTCATTAACTATGTGACGAGCCGCGACTCTGCACAAGAAGTCGTGAACGAATGTCGGTTACTCGGCTCTAAATCGATTGCGGTTCAGGCTGATGTTACAAAAGAATCAGAAGTTAAAAACCTTATCATACAAGCAACAAATCTTGGAACACCCAAAATCTTAATTAACAATGCAGGAATTACCAAATCTAAATTGCTTTTGGATACTTCTGTTTCAGAATGGAATGACGTTGTCGCAGCTAACCTAACTGCCCCGTTTCTTTGTACCAAGGAAGTCCTGCCCTACATGCTGAGACAAGGATATGGCAGAATTGTAAACATTTCATCTATCTGGGGTATTACTGGCGGCTCTTGTGAAGTGGCATATTCGGCAGCAAAAGGGGGGCTTATAACATTTACAAAAGCACTCGCAAAAGAAATTGGAAAATCAGGAATCACTGTAAATACGGTAGCCCCTGGAGCAATTGATACAGAAATGCTTAATACATTATCTGCTGATGACAAAGCTATTGTCGAAAGAGATATACCCGTAGGCCATCTTGGAACACCAGCCGATATTGCACACTCTGTTTTATTTCTGGTTGATCCAGCTTCCTCGTACATAACCGGACAAGTCATCAGCCCAAACGGCGGACTTGTCATTTAATATTCTTTTTGGAATTTCACACATCACACAGGCATTTGCCCTCTATCATTTAGAAATCTCTGCATTCGATATGGAGAGAGCGCCGCACCTTCTAAAGAAACAGCAGCCTGCCATGGGCCGCTGTTTCATCTTTCTAATTTCAATTGGAGTGAGAATCTTGCCGAACATGCAGAGCAAATGGCGCGCTAGTCCCTCTAAACCGTCTCGGGCAAAAAGATATGGCACGATGATTGATACACATTTGCGACGAACCATACAGTCAGAAGCAAAAAAGTTAGGCATTTCACCAGCAGAATATATAAACCTTTCAGTCGGAGTCGCAAAGAATATCCGCGAAAGTTTTGGCAGCGGTCAAGAGAAAGATGCGCATCAGTTGTTAAACATCATCCAAAACCCTGTATTTGTTATACTCCTTAGAACATTTGCGGAATCATTTTTAAAACAAATGAGTACGGACAAAGAAACAAAAACAGATACCGAGCCAAATCAAAGTTCGGTACAAGGTACCCAGGCACCATCAACTATGAAAACACGAGCAGCACCGCAATACTACGATATGTGGAACTTTTGGTAAAACGATTAGCTTTTTTGAAGCGGTTCCATTTGAATACCAAACCTCCTGACTCGCGCAGTGACATGTACAGAAATATCCGCAGTTTTCATTCGCTTGGCCCATGGAAAGTTCGCAAATTCTTGATGAGTCCTAAAACGTCCTCGAATTTGTTTTGAAATGGGGATGCAATCAGAGCCATCCTTGATTTCAAGTTTTTGCAGAATTTTCGTAAACCTTGAGCTTAACTGGTCACTAATACTTTTTTCGAGCAGTGCATGCATCGCGGGCTCTGTGTAATCAGTACCGCTTCCGATGTTCGTAATATCTAAATCTACAGGCATTAGAATGGATATTTTCGTACTATTTTTGCCAAATACAATCGCGTAATTTGGGTCTTCCTCACGACGCATTACAGCACTAATAACCTGGTCCTTTTTTAAAGGATCAGAAAAGTCCAGTCTTGTTATTCGTACGCCCCCGCGTAAAATATTCACAAAAATGCTGTCTTGCCCATCCAAATAATCAACCATTTTATCGCCTTTAAACACAGCTGCTCCAATTGTTTCAACAGGGTTGCCGCCTACTGTGCGAACCTGACCCACACGATAATCAACACCAGGCTGTGAAATACCTTGTTGTGCCTTTGGATCAGCAAGAACCGCTTCATTTACGGCAAAAATGGGTGCAACGATATCTTCATGTGGATCTTCAATAGCACTCATGAGATCATGAATGTGAGCCGGAGGATATAGCCCTGTCTTGCCTCCAACCATAGCGATACTGTCTGCGATGCGGCCAGTCGATGATTC
>JAKADF010000034.1 GCA_021820805.1 Bacillota bacterium | reverse complement strand
ATTCTACTGAACGCACTGCCCTGCTTTCATGTATCATGGTTTCATTCATCATACACGAAAGGACTACTTTACCGTGCCCAATTCCCTCATTTGGCTCATCGCTTTTCTTGCTTTCATCAGCGGCTTGTATTTACTTTTGCGCGCAGGCATACGAAAAATCAACACAGTTCAACTAAAAGAGAATGGCGAAATTCTATCCTCTGAACACGTTGCAGCAAGCGGAGAACCGCAAATTCCGAAAGCAAGCGTAACACCGGATGAATTAGGTGCTCAGTTCATCAAATGGCTGCAGACAGAAGCGCCAAGCTTACCACTAAATGTTGTGCCTGCCGACAGATTTACAACAGAGTTTGTATATTTGCAAACATTTGCGTTTGATCTGGCTGCATATTTGAAGTTAGGCGACTCATATGAAAAAAAAGTTGTTTTAGATGTCTTCTGGGATTACATTTCAGGTGCAGGTGTTTATACTGAAACATTCCAACTTAGAATGCTTCGGTACACTGATGCCGTAAAATGCGCCAAAGATGATGACATTTATCAAGCCCTTGGCCTAGCTTTTGCAGAGACATGCGGTACCCTGGGTGAGGATAGTATTGTAAAAGCAGGGGCGGACATCGTCCGAAACATTGTAAATCGGATTAACAGTTTATTTAATCATATTGAAATCGACACTGGGACAGATACGCTTTCCTCGCTAAACCAAGTCCAATCTTCGTTAAATTAAGAGCCATTTGACACTTGACCGTCTTTTGTTTAATTAAAGCCAAAGAAAAGGCCAGGTGTTTTTCTTTGTCTCCTGGCCAAGTACAACTATTATGCATTTTGTGTTTGCAGATGAGGGTCAACCCGATTCTCTTCATAAGCTTTTTGCTCACACTCATGAGAACAGAAACCATGATAATTTGTATCGCATGCCTCGCAACAAATATGCTGCAAATGGCAGTCAAGGTACCCGCAGTTAATATAACTGTCTACAGCAGCACCGCAATGAATACAACGACCAACAATTATGTTTTCAACCTGGTTAACCGGTACAGAAATTCGTTCGTCAAACACATAACATTTACCGTCAAACAACTGCCCCTTGGCATCAGCGTCTTTCCCGTAGGTAACAATTCCGCCGTCTAACTGGTATACGTCTTCAAATCCTTCACGCATAAACAAGCCGGATAGTTTTTCACATCGAATTCCGCCAGTACAGTATGTGAGGATTTTCTTCCCTTTGAACTCATCTTTATGCTTACGAATCCATTCCGGAAATTGACGAAAAGCCTTGATTGACGGCCGTACAGCCCCTCTAAAATGTCCAATGTCATATTCGTAGTCATTCCTGCCGTCAATAACGACGATGTCGTCACGTTGCAGGTATTCGTAGAATTCCTTTGGTTTTAATCGTTTGCCTGTTAGTGTCTTTGGATTTATATCGCTTTTCAGACTTAAATTTACGATTTCCTTTTTAGCACGAACAAACATTTTTTTAAACGCATGATGGCTGGACCGGTCAATTTTAAATATTATATCCTTAAATCTAGGATCCGCATGCAATTGTTCCATGTATGCATTAGTTGCTTCTGTTGTTCCTGATACTGTACCGTTTAACCCTTCAGATGCAACGATAATCCTGCCGCGTAGACCTAAGGACTTGCATAACTCTAAATGTTCTTTGGCAAATTCTTCGTGGTCATCGATTTGAACATATTTGTAATACAAAAGGATTTGATATGACATTTATTATTCACCTGTTCTATTTAAAGATTTACGGAGTGTTCGACGTATACTTTCTGAAAGTAAGCTGCAATCCACCAATTCTAATACATCGTCGCGGTGGAACTTTCTTTGCTGCACAACACGCGTCACATATTCAACAGTAAATCTTGGTAATGGCCGCCTAATAAGCTCAATAGCATCTCCGGCAGCCACAAAACCTTCTATGAGCACTCGAGCATACCAGCCAGACCATGCCTTTTCTTCAACTCGGCCTAATAAATCATCTCTATGCCATCTTTTATCTAACTTCCAGCATGGCCGGCGCGGCTGGGAGATTTCAAAAATCGCATCACCAATTTTATAATTATCTCCAATACAGACAGAACTCTCCGACAACCCAAGCACAGTAAAGTTTTCGCCAAATCCGCCATGCTGCAGGTTGTTGATGCTAAGTTCATCACGCCATACAGGGTAGTGGGCAGCATTATAAAACAAAACAGCCTTGTCAGGACCGCCATGATTAATTAAATCAGCTTGTCCGTCGCCAACAAGGTTTAATTTCTTACACAGCACTGGACCATTCACTGCAAGCTTTACTATGCCCGATTCGAATGGTTCATATGGCATGTTATCAGAAGCAGGAAAACTTAATTTTTTCGGTTTCCCAACTTGAATAGACAATAATTTTGCGCATTCAGTTTGCAAGGCAGTCCACACCCCTTACAAAAGAGAAGAACATTTACTAAGCATACTAGAATTTCAATCAATTTTCCATATGGATATATTGTTAATGATTTACTGGGGAAATTTCTGGTACCAATTGTGAGATCAATGTTTTTTCCTCGGGGGTTAACTCCGACTCAGCTTGTTTAATAGATTTCTGCAGCAATGATACGTCTTCTTGACTAAAGTTTTGACTGCCTTGGAAATGGTTAATAATCCATGTTCTATCATTGTTCGGTATATGTGTATTCACCATTTGAGTAAGAACAGTATCTGCTTCGCTGGCATTATCCTTTGTAAGTGCCTGCAAAAGAGTTTGCCAGTCCTTCTGACTCATCGAATCTACAAATTCAACCCCAATATCCCCCAATCGCTTATATGCATCCTCTGAATTGGTTGAAGTCTGATTTTGTGCTCCCAAGCCGCCAGATGCGACTAGAGCATCTGAAGCTTGAATCTTTGGCGCTTCATGAACTTTTTGTTGCGTGGAAACTGGAGACGAAGTCGATGAATCTACCGTATTTTGGGCCATAAATTTGCCTTTAACCCAATGGTTTAAGGATGACAACTTGGAAGTTAAGTAGTGATCGATTGAATTTTCATTTGTACTGCTGCTGTGGTACATCGTCGTAGCAGACATGGTCATGAGTACTGCAACTGCAATCAATATCCCTGCTTCAGTTTGTTTATTCATAGCGACAACCACCTCTTCCTCCATTGTCGCCATAAACATTTAATAATAAACAAAAACCGGAGCTATAACAGCTCCGGTTCACTATTACAAATTTACCGTCTCAACCAAGCACCGATTGCGTGATATGTTGTTTGACGGTTAATATCCGCAATACAAGTCGTAATCGGAATACCTTTCGGGCAAACCTGTACGCAGTTTTGAGCGTTACCGCACTCGTGAACGCCGCCTTCACCCATCATCGCATCAAGAACTCTTTCTTTGTTCATCTTCGCAGTTGGATGTGCAGTAAACAATCGAGCCTGAACCATAGCAAACGGACCCATAAACGGGTTGTTATCATTCACATTCGGACAAGCCTCAACACAAGCGCCGCATGTAAAGCAACGAGACAGTTCATATGCCCACTGACGGTCTTTCTCGGCCATAACCGGACCAGGTCCTGCATCATGAGTACCATCAATTGGAACCCAAGCTTTGATTTTCTTCAAAACCTCAAACATTCTGCTGCGATCAACAACCAAGTCACGTACCACTGGGAAAGTACGAGCAGGCTTCAAATGAATCGGCTGCTCTAATTTATCCACCAAAGCTGTGCATGCTTGGCGCGGCTTTCCGTTAATCACCATCATGCATGCGCCGCAAATTTCTTCAAGGCAATTCATTTCCCAAGTTACTGGAGATGTGGTTTTACCATCCTTTGTAACAGGATTACGGTGAATTTCCATTAGACAGGAAATAATGTTCATACCAGGTGTATATGGAACCTCGAACTCCTCAGTAAAAGGCTTCGAGTTTGGATCTGTTTGACGTTCAATAATGAGATGTACTGTACGCGTTTTAGTCGCAGTAGCTGTACTCATTCTTTACGCCTCCTTAGTTACAGCCTTGTAATCACGCAGACGAGGCCTGATTAATGACACATCAACGTCTTCATAACTAATATCCCAACCGCCGTCTGGTCTATAATCGGCAATTGTTGTCTTCAAGAATCTTTCGTCATCGCGCTCTGGGAATTCTGGTTTATAATGAGCGCCGCGACTTTCTTCACGGTACAAAGCGCCAATGGTGATTGCACGAGCACTGATGAGCATATTCTCCAAATGACGAGTAAACTGTGCCATTTGATTTTCCCACCGTGACTTATCGGTCATACCAATACGCTTATACCGTTCCTGCAATTCTTGAATTTTCTCGTCTGTTTCTTTCAATGTCTTATTAT
Source organism: Bacillota bacterium (assembly GCA_021820805.1). The sequence goes on along the minus strand of JAKADF010000034.1, from coordinate 8,545 downwards.
ACCTTACCACCGTAACATTGGCGTTCATCAAATCACCAAGTTCGCGGTGTATTTTATACGGATTTTCGTCGCCTTCCATCTTAAGAATAGATTCGAACTCTGCTTCGTACTTTTTGCGATATGATTCGAACAACGATTCTGGAAGAGCATCGGCAGATTTCTTTAAGTTTTGAGCATAGTGTACTGCATTTGGCCCTGTAATCATACCGCCGTAAATACAGGACATCAAGGAGTTTGCACCTAGGCGATTTGCACCATGGTACTGGTACTCACATTCACCTGCAGCGAACAAACCTTGAATATTGGTCATCTGATTCATGTCAACCCACATACCACCCATTGAGTAGTGGACAGCAGGGAAAATACGCATTGGAACTTTGCGTGGGTCATCTCCAACAAACTTCTCGTAAATTTCAAGGATATTTCCAAGCTTACGATTCAGCATGTCGGCAGGCAGATGAGACAAATCCAGATAAACCTGGTTCTTGCCATCCACTCCAAGACCCATTTCCACGACGACCTTGTGAATTGCACGAGTTGCGACGTCACGTGTAACAAGATTTCCCCATTCTGGATACATTTCTTCAAGAAAATACCAAGGCTTTCCATCACGATACGTCCATACACGAGCGCCTTCACCACGAGCCGACTCCGACATCAAACGAAGCTTGTCGTCACCAGGTATTGCAGTCGGGTGAACCTGAATCATTTCTGGATTAGCATAATGAACACCTTGTTGATACAACTCTGAATTTGCTGAACCAGTGTTAATCATAGAATTCGTGCTCTTGCCGAAAATCAGACCACAGCCGCCAGTAGCCATGATGACTGCATCCGCTCTAAAGTGCTTTATCTCCATCGAGCGCAAGTCTTGTGCTATGATTCCGCGGCAAATTTTTTCATCATCTAATACTGCACCAAGGAAGTCCCAGCCTTCATACTTGGTAACAAGGCCTTCTACTTCCCAACGTCTCACTTGCTCATCAAGAGCGTACAGCAACTGTTGTCCTGTTGATGCACCTGCAAATGCAACGCGGTGATGTTTAATACCTCCGAACAGACGGAAGTCCAGCTTACCTTCAGCAGTACGGTTAAACATAACCCCCATCCGGCCCATCAAATAAATAATGCCAGGTGCAGCTTCACACATATTGAGAACTTGCGTTTGGTTAGCGAGGAAGTCGCCCCCGTAGACTGTATCGTCAAAGTGTTCCCAAGGCGAATCTCCTTCACCACGATTGTTTACGGCACCTTGAATACCGCCTTGCGCGCAAACAGAATGCGAACGTTTCACAGGAACAAGCGAAAACAAATCTACTGGAATACCGGCTTCTGCTACTTTTATCGTTGCCATCAGCCCGGCGAGTCCACCGCCGACAACAATGATACGTTGATTGGCCATTATGTACCCTCCTTACGCTGCATGAGTAAACGCGATTAGCGCATCAACGCCGACTCCAGCGATTACAACAAAAAGAACCATTGATACATATCCAACAATTAATTGAGCACGCGCACCGACCGCGATACCCCAATGGTTGCAAAAAGACCACAGACCGTTTGTGAAGTGGAATGATGCCGCCACAATACCGATAACCATAAACCAGAAGTATGCCGGATTTGACACCAGTTGATGAACCATATCAAACGTCGGCGCTTTTCCTGAAAACCGGGTTGTCCACAAATGAAAAATAATGAACACGAATGTTATGACACCTGTGATCCGCTGCAAAACAAAGAAAACATTGCGCCGCCATGTGTATTGTCCGGCATTATATCCGGAAATAAAGGCTCTGTAGAGTCCATATACCCCATGATATGTAAGGGGAACAAAAATGAAAAAGAACTCTACAAAGTGCAAAAGGGGAATTGACTGAATGGTTGCAACAGCGGAGTTATACGCTGCAGCCCCTCTTGTTGCCGAGGCATTTGTAAAAAAATGCTCGAGCAAGAATAGCCCTACGGGCACAACGCCTGACAATGTGTGCAGCCGTTGTAAGATAAAATCTGTATGACCTTGGGCTTTTGCCATAAATGTACCTCCTTTCGAGTGCCTTCCGGAGTAATCTCGAAATGATTTCTGTATGTATAAACGGTCAATCGACCGTTCACCGGTTAGGCGCCCCGTTTCCAAAGTAAATTGTAATGATTGTCTTGATCAGCGTCAAGGAAACTTGTCAATTATAATCATTTTTTATCGAAAAATGAAAAACTATGACGAACTTGTTATATCTTCTGTTCGATTTAGGTGTGAATGTATTATTTCAGCCAGTTTAGGTCCTATACCAACTCCCTTAAAGTCTTCAATTGAAGCTTCTTTTATCGCTTTTACTGAGCTGAAGTGTTTAAGCAAAGTTTTCCGTCTTGCAGGTCCCACTCCTGGAATATCATCAAGAACAGAAGTTAGACCCGTTTTCTTCCTAGTCTGTCGATGAAATGTTATGGCATACCGATGAACTTCTTCCTGAATACGTTCCAAAAGGTAAAATGCTTGTGAATGACGATCTATCGGGATAGGCAAATCCTCATTCCCAAAGAAAAGCTGACTAGTCTTATGACGGTTGTCTTTTGCTAACCCGCAAACCGGTATATCTAAGTCCAACTCGTTCTCTAGTACATCAAGTGCAGCTGAAAGCTGGCCTTTTCCACCATCAATTACGATTAAATCAGGTAAAGGCAGTTTTTCCTTCAACACTCTTGTATACCTCCTGCGAATGACCTCGCGCATGGAGCCATAATCGTCCGGGCCTTGAACTGTTTTTATTTTATATTTGCGATACTCGGACCTTGCTGGCTTTCCATCCATAAAAACAATCATTGCTGCGACAGGATTTGTACCCTGAATATTGGAGTTGTCAAAGGACTCAATCCGTGTCGGCGTCGGAATAGCTAACTTGTCACCAAGTTCTTTAACAGCTCCAAGCGTCCTGTCCATATCCTTTTCCATCAAACGAAGCTTTTCTTCCAGTGCAAGTCGAGCATTTTGTATTGCCAACTCTACGAGTTGTTTTTTCTCGCCCCTCCTTGGATGAATGCATTTTGCGTTTAACCATTCTGCCAAGGTGTCACTTTGTACATCCGGAGGCAAGAGGATCTCCTTCGGTATATCATGCTGCTCGTAATAGAACTGCTCGACATAGGACATAAAATCCTCTGCTGGGTCATCATAGTGTTTTGATATCGAGACTGAACGTTCAATTAGCTTTCCGCCTCTAACATAGAACACCTGAACACATAGAAGACCCTTATCTGCATGGTAGCCAAAAACGTCCCTATCAATACGATCAAGATTTGTAATCTTCTGCTCTTCCATTACGCGTTTGATATGTGTTATCTGGTCGCGTAATTCCATTGCACGTTCAAAATTGAGCTGTTCAGCTTCAAGCTCCATCTTCTTTTGAAATTCTTCTTGCACCTCCCTGTATCCACCATTCATGAAATGAACAATTTTTTTAATCATCTTTTCATATAGTTCAGGCGGGACATCATAGACACATGCTCCAAGACACTGACCAATATGATAGTACAAACAAGGTCTTCCTTTTTTACCCTTGCACTTACGCAGAGGATATAACCGTTCGAGCAATCTCAGCGTTTCTTTCGCAGAAGTTGCGTTTGGAAACGGTCCAAAATATTTTGCCTTATCTTTCTTTACCCGCCGTACAATTTCAAGCCTCGGATGACGCTCGTTCGTGATTTTGATATACGGGTACGTCTTATCGTCCCGAAGCATGATGTTGTACTGAGGAGAGTACTGCTTAATCAGGTTACATTCTAAAACTAAAGCTTCCACCACTGTATCCGTCACGATATATTCAAAATCATGTACATGGGATACCATTAACTGTGTCTTTGCATCATGCGATCCGGTGAAATAAGACCGCACTCTGTTTTTTAACACCTTTGCTTTGCCAACATAGATTACAGTACCCCGTACATCCTTCATGAGATATACCCCTGGGAAACTTGGCAGTAAACCTAGTTTGGCACGAATCGTGTCATTCATGAATGTTTCCCTCCTTCTTATTGTAGGAAAAAAGGGATTATCTGCTGTGATATATAACCAACTGCCACAACTTTTCTAATGTATATCCATAATGCGCAAGTGCACCATATCCAATCGCTATACAAGCAAATACGATTGTTATTAAAGTTGCAATAAATGTCCACTTCGGACCTTTGTGCTGCTTTTCTGCATCCAAATACGCCGCAGTCGCCTTCAAAACCTGGGAAGTACGGGCCATGAGCTCTAACGGAACACAGAGATCTTCCTTGCTCCCGCTCTGCTCACACTCCTCTCCCCTTTCGTTTGCACCAAACTCATGGGTATCTGGCCACTGAAATGCTTCTTTAAAAATTTCTGCTCCGACATGTTCGTATTGTGCGAGAACAGTAGATAAAAGGTTTATTAACCAAGCTTCACCATAATTTTTAAGGCGTTCTGGTTTTATGCTTTTAAGGGCAGTCACAAAAAAATGAAGCCAAAGCTTCCGAGCAATAGTTTCATCTTCGGTATGACGCATTATTTCAGCCCAAAGCTTATTGCCTTGTGTCTCAACTATGAGCTCAAGATAGGCTCTTACCGTCTCTGAATATGTAGGCTTTTGCACAAACGACACGCCCTTTCGGGATTGCTCAACTGCATCTTACATCTTTTTTTCAACTCCAAAAACTATAAAAAAGTACAAATAGCGGTCTCTAAAAGAGACCGCCTTATATAAGAGTCTTATTAAAGACCCTATCAATATTTCTAGTTGGTGGGTCATGAAGGAATCGAACCTTCAACCTGCCGATTAAGAGTCGGATGCTCTGCCAATTGAGCTAATGACCCATACATGGTGACCCTAAGGGGATTCGAACCCCTATTACCGCCGTGAGAGGGCAGCGTCCTAAACCATTAGACGATAGGGCCCTTTGGCTGCCGAACTAGGACTCGAACCTAGACTAACTGAGTCAGAGTCAGTCGTGCTACCATTACACCATTCGGCATCGCCCGCCAACAACAACTGATTATATATGGCGGGAAATGTCTTGTCAACTTGAAAGAATGTTTATCAAAATTTAAACTCTCCGCTTATGATTCGGTCTATAGCCTGATTTATCCTCGCCATGCATACGTCTTTCCCAAGAAGAGCCATTAAATCAAATAAGCTAGGACCTGCAGTGACTCCGCTGATTGCAAGTCTTGTTGGGTGAATCAACTCCCCGCTCTTAATATTCAACTCTTCAATTAAAGTACGATAAATATACTCAACCCTTGTAGTCGTAAAAGGCTCTACGTTCTGCAGTCTTTCAACCGCACACTGGAGCCATTTCACAGTGTCTGGTTTAGTAAAATACTTCTTTGCGCCTTTCTCATTATAATGAGAAATATCTTTAAAGAAGTAAGCCATGCCTTCAACTAACTCTTGCTCGTTCCGCATTCTTTCCTGCATAAATCCGCAAATCGTTCGAACCCAAGCAATTTGTTCGCGCGTCTGTATACCATTTATATACCCGTGAGCCTGCAGGCCTAACCATATCTTGTTCACTAATTCATCTAAAGGCTGTTCGCGAAAATAGTGTGCATTCATCCATTCTAACTTCTTCACATCGTAAATGGCTGCATGCTTTGCAACGCGATCGAGATCAAACAACTGAACAGCTTGTTCGACTGGAAGAATTTCCTTTCCGTCTTCAGGTGAGAAACCTAGAAGTAAAAGATAATTGATTAACGCCTGCGGTAAAATCCCCGCATCACGATACTCCTCTACACTTGTCGCCCCATGCCGCTTACTTAATTTACTGCGGTCTGGTGCGAGAATCATCGGGACATGCGCAAAATGTGGCACAGGATAACCAAGTGCCTCAAAAAGCACCACGTGCCGAGGAGTATTCGATAAATGCTCTTCCGCGCGAATAATGTGTGTAATATGAAACAAAGCATCATCTATGCAGCTTGCAAAATGATAAACAGGTGTGCCGTCCGCCTTCCATACAATAAAATCATCTAGTTCTTGGTTTGAAAACACTACCTCGCCGCGTATCCTGTCGTGTACAATGGTTTCTCCATCTGAAGGAACACAAAGTCGATACACAGGCTTAAAGCATTCCGCCAAACGCTTTGCGACATCCTCTTTTGTTAGATGCCTGCAACGACCCACATACCGCGGAGTCTTACCATTTTTCAGTGCTTCTTCCCGATCAGCTTTTAGTGTTTCCTGACTACAAAAACATGGATACACTTTTTCTTCTTTAATCAGTCTAGCTAATTCTGCTTTATAAATCTCGAGCCTTTCCGATTGGCGATATGGACCAAACGGGCCTCCCACATCCGGGCCCTCATCCCAATCGAGACCGAGCCATTGCAAGCTGGTGAGAATCTGTTGGTAAGATGCTTCCGTGGAACGTTCTTTGTCTGTATCGTCAATTCGTAAGACCATTACGCCATTATTCTGTCTGGCGAACAACCAATTAAAAAATGCTGTTCGTGCGCCTCCAATGTGCAGCGCCCCGGTCGGGCTAGGTGCAAATCGAACGCGAACTGTTTCTTCCGCCACGAAAAATCAATCCCTTATGTAAATTTTTTGGATGAACATACACATTCATTGGAAAACCAATGGATAGACAAACTTACTTTACACAAAATACGAACGAGGTGAAACCAAGTTGGCTAAAAACGATGCGAATAAACGTCCATTCGAACCAGGCAGAGAAAATTCCGGTTTTTATAGTTATCCAGTTCACATGAAAGATCCATCTGAGTCAGACGAGGATGTAACAACAGAGCAAGCAACGAGACTTGTGGTCGCTCCTGAAGAATTTCCTGAAGGCCCTTATGGTTCGTTCAACGAAGCAAAGCTTGGCAAAGTCTCGAAATGGAGACCAGGCCAAGCCGTGGCACAGCGTTTCCGAGATACGAATCCGATTTCCTCAAACCGAACTGAAGTATTTGAAGAACCACCCTTTCACGATCCAGATACAGAAGTCGAAGGGCCAAACTAAGAACGAAAACTTAGCCGACATGGGTCAATCCTTTGTCGGCTCACCTTGTTTCTTAGACGGGTCAACAGAAGTTGGTGTTCCGAGAGAGGGATTTTCGTCTAATGCGGATTGAAGTTTTGACAACATCTCATCTGCAGACTCTCCATCCAAAGGCAGCTTTCCGCCATACGGCAGGCCAGCAATTTCTGTGTGTGCTTCTGCTTCAAGTTCTTTCCTTACTACCTTTTCTTCAAACTTTTGAAATGCGCGTCCTCTTGAATCTAACCCACCCTTAACATCCGCAGTCGACTTTTCAAGTTCTGCTGTACGAAATCGAGCAAGAAGCTCATCTTTTTGATGTGATATACCATATATTTGACTTTCAAGCTCCTGTATACGAATACGTAAAGTTACAAGCGTCTCTTCCGCTTGTTTCCTTGCTTCCACCGCAGCTTGATACTGTTTGCGAAACGATTGCTCTTCCATCAGGGCCAATCTAGCTCTATCATCATCTCCGTGGACTACAGCAAGTTTTGCTTCATCATGCCGTCTATTCACGAGTTCCAGCATATTCTCTTCTCGCTCACAGAGTTCATTCACTGTTGCCAAGTGGTTTGCAATTCTTACTTGTGCCTCTGCCATCTCACTTTTTAGTTCTTCAACAATTGTCTCAATTTGCTTTTCATCCTGTTCTTCTCCCGTACCCTTCATGATGAGCGCATCTCTGTGATTCTTTAATCTTTTCAGCCATCCCATCTAATCCTCACCTTCCCAGTATTGTACCACCTTTTTTCTCGATTTCTGACGAATCAATAAATCATGATATACTCAAAAGCGGCAAGGTTTACATTCATTTGGATTCCGAGAAATTGCCGTCGTCATAAAAATTAGAAGTTTCTATGCGGTATGAAAGGAGTTTCTATAGTGCACCAATATTGGTTTTGGATTGGAAGTTTTCCTGTCAGGGCTTACAGTACACTGTTTGCATTAGCATTTTTGCTTGGGCTTGGTGTAACACTCTATTTTGTAAAAGTAGAAGGTAAAAAGGAACTGGTCGCTCACCTATGGAATTTGGCGCCTTTGCTCTTAATTGGCGGAATCATCGGTGCTCGGTTTTGGCAGGTTTTCTTTTTTGATTGGCATTACTACGCACAAAACCCTGGTGAAATTATCAAGGTTTGGCATGGCGGCCTATCGATTCAAGGGGGCGTAACTGGCGCTTTTATCGCTGGCCTATGGTACATATGGAAACACAAATTAGATTTTTGGCTCCTTGCAGATATGCTTGCACCCGGCATTCTGCTTGGTCAGAGCGTTGGCAGAGACGCAAACCTGATGAATGGCGATGCCTTCGGCGACCCTACTCACCAAGGTTTCGGACTTTTATACCCTGCTTCAACTTTAGCCCACCAAACATTCGGCAATCAACCACTTTGGCCTGCAGAAGTATGGGAAGGACAAGCAGATGTGATTTTATTTGCACTTCTGTTGATTTTAAAACAGCGCAGGTGGCCAAAAGGGCTTTTATTTGTTTATTACTTAATTGCGTATAATCTTGTACGGTTCGGGCTGGAAATGCTGC
>JAKADF010000546.1 GCA_021820805.1 Bacillota bacterium | reverse complement strand
GTGGACTCTGCGAAGAGCGTGTGAATGAACAGTTCCGTGAACTCACCAAGTAACCATACCGCCAAAACTCTATTTTTTTCTAAAAAGTAAAAGTCGCGAATAAACGCGACTTTTACTTTTTATCAATACGTTGAAAAGCTTTATGTACTGTGACCCCCCACCCTTCATATTGTTGACGTTCTTATCGAAACAATCCATTCACTCCTTTTACTTAAGGTGGCAACTTATTTCCACAGCAGGCAGTTCCATTCCTTACAAAGCTTCTTAGTGGATAATCTCTATCTAATTCTGAAACTGTAAAGTATAAAAATATTCGTCTATACAATTTGACTTGCGCCAGATCAAGGCACTTTTTAATTTTTATATATTAACTAATTAAGGGTAATACCAAACTAAGCACGTCTAATAATTGGACAAATATGGATGATAAATAAAACCATTTCCGTTATATACCAGTTTGCTGTCAATGATTAGACTGTGAAAATTCCTGAATAGGAGGAAGTAATTGTGAGTGATTCCCTCATCCCGGAGGAAGCCTTGAAGATGATTGGAATGGAAACGGGATATGGCCGCCCAATGAAAATCGAACACGGGGCTTTACTTAAATATGCAAAATCCATTAAACATCCTGGTTACAGAAACCTAGATGTGAATTCTGAGAATACCCCCCTTCCTATGCCTCTTTCATTTCTACTAACAAATTTGGAGTCCGGCATTGAGCGGGATTTTGATATTCCTTTGCTTGTGTCCCATCGAGTTCGTGGAGGAGACGAACTAGAAATGATTGAGCTTGTTTACGAAGGAGACACAATCAGTGCAAACACGAAGCTTATCTCATTAGCCGAAAAACAAAGCAAAAATGGAAAAATGGTCTTAATTGAGACCGAGACCTTGTATAAGAACCAGCATGGCCGAATCGTACTACGAGGAAAAACAACAATAATTAAAAGGTAAATTGAGTTCAGTAAGAGGGAGTGTTTGAAGATGAAACCACAAGTTCAAGTTGGAGACAATTTAAAGCTCCTAGAATTTGGACCAGTAACTACCGAAGACTTTGTTCGATGGACTGCTGCAGTTGATGACTACAATCCTATTCACTATGACTTGGAAATTGCCCGGAACAACGGACTTCCGAACGTCATTATGCAGGGACCTTTTAAGCTCTCGCTTATGATTAGGGCATTCGAGGAATGGATAGGTCGCTTAGGTTGCGTTTCGAAAATTTCGTGCAGGTATACAAGCCTGGACGTTCCAGGAAACGTATTGACTCTCTCTTGCACAATTACAGAGGTTAGCGCTGATGAAATAACATGTAAGTGGCAATGTACGAATTCAAAGGAGCTCATCACTGCAGCTGGAGAAGCTATAGTACAAATATAAAACTGTATCTACATACTCAAGAGATTCAATAAAAAGGATTCCGAACGAAATGAAATGGTGTGCCCAACATGAGGTACACCATTTTCATATCTAAAATTAAAAGTTGAAACTTCCGTAACAACGCCACGATATAAAACGTCCATTTAGTTGAAAGCAGAACAATTACAAGGTGGGACCGTTATGAATGAAGAGCACGACCTTGCTTTACGGTTTTCTATTATAAAGATACTCAACCGTTTTAAAAGTAACCCATGGGCAATTTTAACTGCTGCAATACTCGTTGTTAGCTTTACAGCTTTGATAGCGACAAATCACCAGAGAGGTACTCAAATCGCCTCAGCACAGTCTAGTGCAAGCTCAGCTTCAAATGGCGCAAGCCAGATTCAGGGTTCTAACCATGCATCCGCGCTCTCATCTGGAGCCGCAGCCGTTGCCACAAGCACACCCTCCACTGCACGGATGATAATTGAGCAAGCATCACTCAGTTTAGTTACTCCGAATGTTCATGCAGCCACTGACAAAGTCGAACAGATGACTGCAGATGACGGCGGGTTTGTCCAGTCACTCACTGAATCGAGCGCAGAGAACAGCGTACCCACATTGAACCTTACTATACGAATTCCAGAAACTGATTTCAAATCCTTTCTATCTAACACACAGGGAATTGGAACAGTAAAGAATTTCTCACAAACTGGTCAAGATGTCACAGAGCAATATCAGAACTTACAAGACAATCTAACGGAACTTGAAAATGAATCCCAAGCCTACACACGCCTGTACAAAAAGGCACAATCGATGCAAGACATGTTACAGATTCAGAAATCGTTGTCACAAGTAAACAGCCAAATTGCAGATCTCCAGTCGCAAGAGCACAATTTGTCTCGCTCTGTGAGGCTTGCCACCGTGAATTTGACACTCACTGCCAACGGGACAACTACCGCAATTGGCTCACCAATCACACACGCACTGCTCCAGTCGCTAAGTGCTGTGAAGTCATCAGCACTGGCACTTGTAACGTTCGCAGCCTGGGTACTGCCATGGGGCGTGATCGCTCTAATCGTCTGGGGAGTCATACGCTTGCGTCGCCGCAAAAAAACAAAGGCTTAATATGAAAAACTAACTATTTTTACGATAGTTGCTCATAGTGATTTGGTCATATTTTTCCCCTTCATTCCACGCAAGTCAGGCAAAA
>JAKADF010000545.1 GCA_021820805.1 Bacillota bacterium | reverse complement strand
AAGGGATGGACTTGAACAGCCTGTTAATTTAACAGAGAACGCAAAATTTATCGGCGATGCACAGATTATCGATTGGGCAGACGACGATCAATTGGTTACCCAAGTTGAAAAGGGACTGTATTCTCCTATTGCCCGAATCCGCAATATTCATTCTCCAATTTTTGAATGGGTTACTGAACAAACTGCTATAGTAAGCGAGTTCTCTGTTGTAAAGCAAGGTGGACAGGTGTTGTACTTAGCTGAAACAGCTGATGAACCAGCCAATATATTTCAAACTCTACTAGAAGGTAATGAAAAAAGACAAGTTACAAATTTACATATAAAACAAAAGGATTTGCAAAGGGCACTTGTTGAGACATTTCATTGGACTTCATATGATGGACTCGAAATGGAAGGTATACTTGTGACTCCGAAAGATGCTGGTAACGGTCCTTATCCACTAATTGTGGACATTCATGGCGGGCCAGCTTGGCACACAAGAAAAAACTTTTCACATTATTTAAATTACCACTGGCTTGCGAGCCTCGGATACGCGGTTTTTTCTCCAAACTATCGAGGTGGAATTGGCTATGGGCAAGATTATCTGTTTGCAAACCAGGGCGATCTCGGCGGCGGTGATTACAGGGATATCATGACAGGAGTTGATGCTGTAGAAGCATCCGGTCGTGTTGATTCAACACGGATGGGTGTAACGGGTGGGAGTTATGGGGGATATATGACGAACTGGATCATAGGACATGATTCTAGGTTCAAAGCGGCAGTTTCAGAATTTGGTATATGGAGTTTATTTACCGATTTCGGATGTTCTTCGCAACGTTGTTGGGAGGTCATGTACTTAGGGAGATACTGGGATAATGAATCTCTTTACCTTGAACGCTCTCCATCTCGATATGTGAAAAACATCTCGACTCCGGTACTGATTATTCACGGAGATTCTGACGATAACACTTTCCCAAGCAATTCTCGTGAAATGTACAATTCGTTTGTAGAAGCGGGTAAAGTGGTTGAGTTTGTACATTATCCTCGAGAAGGACATGGAATTCGAGAACCAAGGCACAGGGTTGATGAACTAACGAAGATTGCGAATTGGTTTATGCACTATATCCCAACATCTAAAACCAAGCCGCCAGTTCCAATAGGTTCATCAGTACATTGTGAAAAGACACATACTGATATTGTTGTGAATCGTGTGAAAGAAGTAGTTGAGCATCGCGATAATCCAGACGATATGGAGCGAACTTTGATTGCAGTCGATGTATCGATTCGGCCAGTGCGTCAAAAAGAGCTTGTTGGCGGGAAAAAAGAAGCTCAATTTGACGAAGTGTTATGTTTGCGAATCGGGCAAAATCAGGATAGCAATGTTTTCCTTGCATGGAGTGGAAGAGAAGAATATCAACGTCCATCTGTAATAGGAAAACAATTCGTCGCTCCAATTGGCATTGAGTATCCTGGTACTAGTATTACAATTACGGGAAATATAGAAATGAAAGTTTCTTCTGACCTTGATGTAAGATTGCTTTTTCCGTCTAAGTTTCTTGATATAACGAAGATAGAGGAATTGGTTTTGGAAATTGAAGAACTGATGTTTTCCTTGAGTGTGTAGTTTCAGAAAGGTGTGGGTATATTGCAGCACGCTTATCAAGATGAACTTAAGACAGTCTTAAAAGCAGCTTTGTTTGCAGGTGACTATTTTCAATCACGGATCGATCAAGTTCAAAATGTCAAAATGAAGTCATCTCCTTCTGATTTGGTAACAGAAGTGGATCCATACTGTGAACGAATTATTCGAGAGACAATACATCGTTGTTTTGATGAAGATTTCATCCTTGGTGAAGAAAGTGTTGCTCCAGGCGCTAAAGCAGCTAAAGAGGCTGTTAATGAAGCAGAACTGAGTAATCGGTTATGGATTGTCGATCCTCTTGACGGAACAAATAATTTCGTTTCAGGAATTCCTCTGTCTGTTGTCTCAATTGCATTTGCCATGGATGGTGTAACACATATAGGTGTCGTTTATGATCCATACAGAAAGGAAATGTTTACGGCTGTACGAGGATTTGGAACATATATTGCAAAAGATGTGGAAGTAAGAAAATGGTTAAATTCTCAAGCGAGTTCGACTGTCATACCAGGAGTCAGAAGTCGCGTCTCAGCTTGTGAACAACTAGAACATGCGGTTGTGGCAACAGGATTTCCTGTACGAGGTAACGAAAAAGAAACGGCAACAGCAAATTCACTTCATATTGCGAAACAGGTTCGCAGTTTCCGTGCCCTGGGTGCGGCTGCGTTACATTTAGCATATGTAGCAGCAGGCAGAATCGATTTGTTTTGGGAGTATGAGTTGAATACCTGGGATATTGCTGCTGGAATGTTATTGATTGAGGAAGCAAATGGAATTATTCGGGAGATTAATGGTCAGAAAACAACGCTAACGACCCGTAATATATTAGCTTCTGGCACGAAAAGTTTAGTTAAAAAATTTGATGAAATTTTTCTCCGTAAAAGTGATGAGAAATAAAGAAAAGAGTGGAAAATATGAACGATTTTTTTCGAAAAAATTTGGATCCAATCGCACGCTTAAAGGAA
>JAKADF010000544.1 GCA_021820805.1 Bacillota bacterium | reverse complement strand
ACGCATACGGTTTATACAGCAATTTGCCTTCTTTCATCAAATGGAGAGTATTTATTGGACCATCGTTCAACATCAGTAGAAATGAAACAACTTACAGAAGCAGAAATTGAAGCTTATGTACAAACGGGCGAACCAATGGATAAGGCTGGGGCATATGCAATTCAAGGCATTGGGGCCACCCTCATATCCAGAATTGAAGGTGATTATTTTAATGTGGTTGGGCTCTCTTTAGCCTTACTCAGCGACTTGCTCAAAAAAATGGGCTGCCCAATCCTTACGGCAACCCATTCACACCTGGTGTAATATTTGTTTATTACACGTGGCTCAGCGCTTGGTCAAAATCATTCAGTAAATCTTCCATCGACTCAAGGCCTACAGATAAGCGCAATAATCCGTTCGTGATTCCTCTGGCAAGACGTTCTTGTTCAGGCATTGAAGCATGAGACATATGCGCTGGATAAGATAGTATTGTTTCGACGGCTCCAAGACTAACTGCAAAGAGTGGATATCGGAGGTGTTCAACTAATGTTTGGACTGCCTTCTCACTTTCCACTTCAAAACTAAGGACTGCCCCAGGGCCGTCTGCTTGTGCAGCATGGACTTGATGCAGAGGGTGGTTTAAAAGCCCTGGATAGTAGACTTGTTTCACCCTTTCGTGGCTCTCCAATAACTTAGCCAGTTCTATCGCCGAAGCTTGGCACTGGCGCATACGAATTGGTAAGGTCTTCATACCTCTCATCAGCAGCCAACTGTCGTGAGGACTCAATATGGCTCCAAATCCATTTTGAATCAGGTATATTTCGCTTGCCAACTCATCATTTTGAACCGTAACTAGTCCAGCGACTACATCGGAATGTCCTCCTAAGAATTTGGTCCCGGAATGAACCACTATATCCACACCCAAGCGATGCGGGTGCTGTAAAAACGGCGACATAAATGTATTATCCACAACAGTAATGATTCCGTGCTGCTTTGCAAAATTCACTGCAGATTTTAAATCAGTAATTTGCAACGTAGGGTTTGAAGGTGTTTCAAGCAACATCATTTTCGTATTATTTTTCAACGCAGATTTTATCTCATTTATATCTGTCGCGTTGACAAATGTTGTGGAAATGCCTAGTCTAGCAAATACTCTAGTCAAAGCACGGAACGTACCTCCATAAATATCCATTCCAGCTATCACATGGTCGCCCGCTGAAAGAGTTAAAAGAACACCGGTTACAGCTGCGATCCCGCTAGCAAACGCAAACCCATGCTTTGCTCCCTCAAGCTCAGCAATCAAATGTTCTACTGCATGTCGAGTTGGGTTCCCGGAACGCGAATAGTCATAAACTGGCGGTCTTCCCCATTCCTGCTGGTGAAAGGTAGATGCTTGATAAATAGGCACACTAGAGGCACCCGTTTCGCTGTCAATCTCAACGCCACTGTGTAAGGCTAATGTATCAAACTTCATTTGCAACAACCTCTGTTGTTGCGACATCTAATGCTTGACTCAAATCTTGTAAGATATCATCAATATGCTCGACTCCAATTGACATTCTCAGCAAACGATTGGTCACTCCATGCGCATTCCTTACCTCTTCCGGAATATCAGCGTGTGTTTGAGTCACTGGATACGTGATTAAAGATTCCACACCGCCAAGGCTTTCCGCAAATGTTACCACGTGAACTGAGCGTAAAAGTGGATCAACCATCCGCTCATCTGCCACTTCAAATGAAAGCATTCCGCCATAGCCAGAACTTTGCTTTTCCTGAATAACACGTCCAGGATGATCTTTAAGCCCCGGATAGAACACTTTTTTTATCCCGGCATGCTGGCTAAGCCATATTGCGACACTCATTGCGTTCGATTGATGCCTTTCCATCCGCAGCGCCAAGGTCTTTATTCCTCTAAGTAGCAACCAACAATCTTGTGGACCGAGGACAGCACCAATCGAGTTTTGTATAAACGCGATTTGCTCACCGAGCGCTTTATCCTTAACCACAACAGCGCCTGCTAATACATCGTTGTGCCCACCAAGATACTTTGTCGCAGAATGTACCACTATATCTGCACCAAGCGTAAGCGGCTGCTGAATGTATGGAGTTAAAAATGTGTTATCCACGATTGTAAGAATTCGTTTTTGTTTATTCCCATCTTGATGAGCAGCAGCTAACGATGCGCACGCTGCAATATCAGTAATTTTCATAGTCGGATTTGTAGGAGATTCGATAAAAATTGCCCGCGTTTTATCAGTAAGTGCACGCTCTACTTCTGAAATATCCGACGTATCTACATAGCTCACTTCTATTCCGTATCTACAAAACAGTTTCTCTAAAAGACGATATGTGCCGCCATACAAGTCGTCAGATACGATTAGATGGTCTCCAGGCTCAAACAATGTCAGAACTGCATGTATGGCCGCCATTCCCGACGAAAATGCAAAACCCTGACATCCATTCTCTAATTGTGCCAATGCTTCTTCAAGAACTTTTCGTGTCGGATTTGCAGATCGAGAGTAATAATAACCAGTCGTTTCCCCAAGTCCTTCATGTGCAAAGGTAGTTGCGTGATAAATTGGAATTGAAATTGCTCCAGTTTCTTTATCCTGTCTCAT
>JAKADF010000033.1 GCA_021820805.1 Bacillota bacterium | reverse complement strand
GTAATCATTGCGTTCTTTGTTAAAGGCGAGGCCTTCAACGATCTAATGGTTATTCCAGGCTATTCAGTGATTTTAGTATGGTTGTTAATTGCGACTGCGCATATCAGGCAAATGGTGAAAATGGGGCGGTCTGGTGCGTCTTTATATGGTTCAATATTTGTTGTCGCGGCGCTAAGCATGATTCTAATAGGTATTATTATTACGTCGCCGGTAACGGGGTCTATTGTTTCATTTGCTGTTATGGCTTTGGTTGTGATTACCTATTTTGCATCACGTAAAAAACAATCACTTGCAGGGTCTCTGTCACCAGAGTCCTAATTCAAGCCTTTTTAAATTCAGACTTTCGAAGAAAGTGAACTGCGCTCTTTAAAGTAGGGCAGCCTGTATTTTGTAAATTCATTTCAAAGTATACACTTTTATACGAATGAGGACGGGTTTGTGCCTTGGCGGGGGAAAATTCATTAATCGGAATTTCTTTTGAAGAATTTGTTCATTTAGACCACTTGCTTTAGAAATCAGCCGGGATAGGGTTCGTTTCATCAGCAATTGCTCGCGATTGAGTTAGGGGTAGGGCCCTCTTGGTCGAAATAGCTGACATAATGATCCCTATTATGCCAAACGGTAGAACTCCTCAAAGAGCATAACTGCCAAAACAGGCCCAATCGACATAGGGGTAGGGCCCTCTTGGTCGAAATAGCTGACATAATGATCCCTATTATGTCAAACGGTAGAACTCCTCAAAGAGCATAACTGCCAAAACAGGCCCAATCGCAATAGGGGTAAGGTCCTCTGGACCGGAATAGTTGCCATAACGATATCTATCACGTCAAACGGCGGATCCTCTCAATAAGCATAACTACGAAAGTAGGCCCAATCACTAAATTGGTAAGGATCCCTTTGTCAAAATCGCCATTTCGTCGATGTTCTGTTCTCTTCAGATAAAGGATTAACATTCCAGATTCAAAATAACTTCTCGGATATAGATGGGCAGTATTACGAGGTAGGGGACCTAACAAAACGAGTTGGATGGGAGCGATTCTTGTCCTATTGAAAAAAGGCCACGAGTGGTGGCCTTTTTAAACTGATTATTTACTTGTTTAAAATATTGTGGGCAATGTTAACTTTCTGCATTTCCACTGTTCCAGTATAGATTTGAGTGATTTTTGCATCTCTCATGAGACGTTCGACAGGGAAGTCACGGATAAATCCATACCCACCAAAAATTTGCACAGCTTCTGTTGCTATTTCCATTGCACTTGTTGATACATATGCTTTTGCCATCGATGACTGAAGGCCAAATGGTTTTCCCTCCGATTGCAGCCAAGCAGCTTGATAAACTAGAAGTTTTGCAGCTTCAATTTTAACTGCCATATCGGCTAGTTTGAATTGAATAGACTGTAAATCTGCAATTGGTTTTCCGAACTGTACGCGGGATAAAGCATAATCACGGGCATGTTCGAACGCAGCCTGTGCAATTCCTAAGGCCTGAGCACTCATGCCAAGTCGTCCGCTTTTCCAGTGCCCTCATTGCGATGTCGAATCCTTTGCCTTCTTCACCGAGCAGGTTCTCTGCAGGAATTCGACAGTTGTCAAATATGAGTTCAGCAACAGTATGCGCGCGAATCCCCATTTTTCTTTCCGGTTTACCTGTAGTAAAGCCAGGCATATCCTTTTCAACGATGAATGCACTGATTCCTTCGCCTTTTGCCGAGGGGTCTGTTAAAGCAAACACGACATAGGCATCTGCAACGCCGCCATTTGATGTAAATACTTTATTTCCGTTTAGTACATATTCATTACCATCGCGAAGGGCTGTTGTTTTCATATTTGCAGTATCGGAACCAGCGTATGGCTCCGTTAAACTGAACGCTGCGAGCCATTCGCCTGATGCAATTGGTGTCAAGTACTTTTTCTTTTGTGCCTCAGTCGCAAATTCTGAAATAACCCATGATGCAAGGGCACTGTGAATGGATAAATCTGAACCGATTGCAGGATCCGCCTTCGAAATCTCTTCGATAGCGATTACATTGGCCAAATGGTCAAGTCCCGCTCCACCGTATTCTTCAGGATACGGAACGCCAGTTATACCGAGTTCGGCCATTTTATTAAATATATTTCTATCAAAGCGCTCGTTTTCGTCGCGCTCTGCAGCTCCTGGTGCAATTTCATTTTTTGCAAATCCGCGAATCATATCACGAATTTGCTCATGTTCCTTACTTAGCAAAAAGTCCACAGCTGGTTGCCTCCGTTCAAGATAAGTACACGGTTGTGCCCGCGATGTTGCAAAACTAAACCGTAGGTCTTTAAGGGTTATAGGTGTAAATTTGGGTGATTTTTCTTAACCCTGTGACCCAACGCCATTTTGCAGTTGAATCACTATATTTTGCAACATTAAATTTGGAAAACCATAAAAAAACATATACCTGAAACAAAAAATTCAAGATACATGTTATACAACATTCCAAGATTTGTACCATCATCATCTGATAATGGTTGTAAAATTAACTGCATTGTATTCATGATACCATCTAAGTCGAGCGATTTTAATAATCAAGGATGCACTAGGTATAATACCCCATTTTAAAATCTAGTTTACATGGCTAGTATTCATCTGGAATTGCTTTATTTATTTGATTTTGATCAGGTAAATGCGAATAAAAATTTGAATGCCTTTATCAGAATTAGTCGAAACATGAGGACAAGTAGACTCATCATACAGTGTAATGGAGATTTATAGTTGAAAATGGCTTTATCCGAAGCGGGGGGCACAAAATGGGGCGTTCTGTAGCACTCGCGTATGTATTATGGTTTTTTCTGGGCTATTTGGGTATTCATCGTATGTATTGCGGGCGTGTTGGAAGCGGAGTTGCGATGTTGGCGCTTACTGTGATTGGCTCTTTTACTTTCCCGTTTGGAATTGGTCATTTATTAGTTTTTATCGTTGCTGTATGGTGGTTAATTGATTTGTTTTTAACTGCTGGTATGGCCATGCAAAGAAGGTGATTCCAAATTTTGAAATTGCGTATATTCGGTTGAATTTGATAACCTAAGATAGTTTGGGTGACTGATGATTTAATGATTGTACCCTGGCACATGTGTGCCGTTTTTTCTTTATTTGGCGTATTTAAGGAGCTATGTATTATGTTGAACATTGGCGGCGTAGACTTAGAAAATCCGGTTATACTGGCACCTATGGCTGGTGTGTGCAATCCTGCGTTTCGAAAATTAGCTAAGCATTTAGGTGCAGGAATGGTCTGTGCTGAGATGGTGAGTGATAGGGCACTTGTGCATGGAAATGAGAAGAGCCAAAGAATGCTTACTATTTTACCTGATGAGCACCCAGTAAGCCTGCAGTTAGTCGGTTATGACAAAGAGTCAATGGTTATGGCAGCAGAGATGGTTGGCGAAACAAATGCAGATATTATTGATATTAATATGGGATGTCCTGTTTTAAAAATTTATAAAAACGGCTCTGGTGCGGCACTCGCACGTGATCCTAATTATGCGGCAGATATTGTACGTTCAGTTGTTGATCGCGTGGACAAGCCTGTAACGGTGAAATTCCGCAAAGGTTGGGACAAAGATCATGTAAATGCAGTTGAAGTAGCCAAAGCCGTGGAACAAGCTGGCGCAAAAGCAGTGGCCATTCACGGTAGAACAGCAGAACAAAAGTATTCAGGCAAGGCTGATTGGTCGATTATCCGGGAAGTAAAGGAGAATGTTTCCATACCGGTAATCGGAAATGGAGATATTGTCGAACCTGAGGATGCACTTCGCATGATAGAGGAAACAGGGTGCAACGGTGTTATGATCGGTCGTAGTGCACTTGGTAACCCATGGATTTTCCGTGAAGTTGCTCACTTTTTATCAACAGGTCAAAAAATGGAACGCCCAGATGTTGATGAACGGATTAAAGTTGCAATTTTACACATGAATTTATTAGTTGAAAATAAGGGTGAGGTAATTGGCGTAAAAGAAATGCGTAAACATGCGGCCTGGTATATCAAGGGCTTGCCAGGATGTACAGAAATGAGAGATAAAATTAATGCAGAGGTAACACAAAGAGGTATGGAGAAATTGCTGAATGATTACCTTGAAGAATTGCTCGCGTAAGTGCAAGAGCTTAACTTAGAAAGGATGGGAGGAGAATCGGCTTTATTGCCGATTCTCTCCCCAAAACTTCTCATTTTACCCAGATCGAGCGCACTAGCCGTTTTGGTTCTAACAGCCAGCGTCAAGGTTTAGGTTAATTAAGATGCTGTCCCTTTGTTTCAAGTCCAAACAGCAAAATGACAAAAAAGCCAATTAATATTACAAGGAAAAACATACCGAATATCAATCCGAATGAAACGTGAGCTGCAATTAAGGCACCGGTTACGTAAGGTGCAATAATACCGCCAACACGACCAAATCCGGCTGCCCAGCCCATACCGGTTCCACGTGCTTGCGTAGGGAATTGTTCTACAGTGAAGATGTACGTGCTTGCGAATGCAGCGAGCATGAAGAAATTCTCCAAAAGGCCGAAAACGATAAGCCATGTTGTGGAATGTGCGAATCCGAACCCGAGCGCAGCGAATGCGGCAAGAATCATTGCAGGTACAAGTGTCCGTTTTCTTCCCCATTTTTCTACGAGCCAGGCAGCGAACAGATAACCCGGGACCTGGGCTAAAGTCATGACGAGCACGTACCCAATGCTGTGAACGAGTGAATATCCTTTGAGCGCCATGACAGAAGGCAGCCAAAGTGATATACCATAGAAAGCGAAGTTCATTACGAACCAGAGGATCCATGTAACAACAGACCTGCGTGCAATCCCCTGCTCCCAAAGCAGGGAAAATGATTCGCGTAGAGAAGGGCGTTTATCGAGTTTTTGAAACCGCGGACTTTCAGGTAATGCAATCCGCAGCACTAGCGTATATAATGCTGGCAATGCACCGATGAGGAAGACGACCCGCCATCCGACAGAGGGAATAACGAAGAATGAAATGATGGCAGCCACGAGTGACCCTAGAGCATAGAAAGTTTCCAGGAAAACAACACGTCTGCCGCGAACCTCTTCTCTCGATGATTCAAGAACATATGTGGTTGCTACAGGTAGTTCGCCACCGAGTCCAAAACCGACGAAGAAACGTAGGACAAAGAAGATACCAACGCCCATTGCAAGTGCGCTTAAACCGGTCGCAATACTGTAAATCAGAAGGGTCCACATGAACATCGTTCTCCGCCCAAAACGGTCGGAAAACGAGCCTGCGAAAGCGGATCCAACAGCCATCCCAACAAAACTGACACTACCTAGCAGCCCAATGGTTGTGGGATTCAGATGCCATAGTTTTCCGAGGGAAACAAGCACATAGGATAGTAACCCAATGTCCATTGAGTCGAACAAAAGCCCGAGCCCAGAAACCACCAGAATTCGTGTTGCTGATGGCTGTTTCTTTGCCTTATGAGAAATTACTGCTCCAGCCATATGCCGTCCACTCCTTTCCGTATAAATCGAACAAAGGATATACAGTCATATGCCTAAGTGCTGCTAAGTGTGAATTTTGAAATTGATAATTTTGAAATGAAAAAATGAAAATCTAGTGCCCCAAAATACGCGGTATGATAGTGTAGTAAGGCGTGATATACGGGGTAGTTTAATAGATATGGTAGGTGAGTTCGATTGGCAGAAATTCAAATTACACTAGGACGGGCAACGAGTGTCAGATCGTTCGCGATATGTGAAAAAATCCGTTCAATCATTGAAGAAGAACCAATTGGGTCGCCTATTTTCTGGGTTGTACCAGATGAAATAGCATATACGACTGAACGAGCATTGATGGATGAATTAGATACGTCCCTTCGAGCAGAAGTAATCACTATGCGAAGACTTGCTGAACGTATATTTCAGTTTGGTGGAAACCGCAGTATAAAAATGATAAATACCACTGGTAAACGGCTTTTGCTTGCCTCGGTTTACCAACATGTTCTGCCTCACCTAGACTCTCTTAAACGAGATCGGCCGTCTATGGCATTTTTTGATACTATTTTAAATGCATTTGATGAGTTGTCAGAGCATCTGGTCGATATTGCACAACTCGAAGGTGCAATTGAGGTTGCAGCAGCATCTCTCGACGAGCCGTCTGAAAGGAAGAGATGGACACCAAGCCACTCACTTATTGGGAAATTACGTGATATATGTATTCTTTACGTCCATTATCGCCGTGCGATGGAAACCGAGGAATTCCTTGATCCTGCGGGTTTCCTAACAGAAGTGCTGCCGATGATACCTAAATACACGCCAATACTAGATGGAACTGTATTTTTTGACGGGTTTGCGGATATGTCTCCTCAAATGACTGAATTTGCACTATCAGTAGCACGTCATGCAAGATTCGCTGAGTTTACTATGCCAGTCGATCCAACGTGGATGGATGATGAAGGTTTCCGTATTTGGCAAAGGACTCGGCATAAAGATTTGGCATCAATCGCACAGTCTCCAAGGTTAGTTGAAATGATGGACGCACGAAAGAATCAAAGTGGTGTATTTATGCCTCACTCCCTTTTGTTCCTCATTAATTTAACCGAGGACTGTGATTCGCAAGAAATTCCTTACGTAATAAATAAAGTGAATCACGTTTTAAACTCAGAAGGTTCATCTGACCTTCTTCATATTGAGCAGAATCTGTTTAGCGATGCAGCTGTTAAACCAGAAGTCAGCAGAAGGGATGTTACGTTTGCAAAGGCAGCAAATATTCATCTCGAGGTTACTGGAATTGCAAGAGAAATTAAACGTCTAACTTTAGAAAACTTGGCCTTACATGACAGAATCGCTGTAGTGGTGCCGAATATCGAGGAATACCGCAGTTATGTTGAAGAGGTTTTTTCAAAATATCAAATTCCCTACAATTTAGATGTGTTCCCATCACTTTCAGACTATCCTTTAGCTAAATTCTTACTTGCTGTCTGTGAGGCAATTCGAGAAAAATTCTCTAGTTTGTCCATGATTCGTCTGATAAAAACAGATTTTTGCGGGTTGACACCAGAGGAAGCGGATTGGTTTGAAACCTACATAAGAGCGTATGAAGTCTATTCAAAAGAAGAATGGCTTCAAAACAAAGCATGGGCGTATGCAACGAGAACGGGCGATGGTCGACGTTTGGTTCACCTTCAAGAAGATGATGCAAAGGCGGAAAGATATCGTAACAGAATTATTAGATATATGTTGCCATTGTATCAGATCATGAGCCAACCTGTTACAACTCCTTTACAGGTTGCAAAAGCTGTTTGGAGTTTGTTTAAGGCAGTGAATGCAAAAGAAACAATTGCGAATTGGATGGTAAATGAGGATGGAAGTCAAAATCCGCTTGAAGCCAGTTTGCATGAACAGGCTTGGCAATATCTCATCTCTTTATGCAATGATTTATCAAATGTCGCTCCAAATACAAAAATGGATACGAACGATATTATTCGCATTTTAATAGCAGATATTGAACGCGTCTCGTTGTCGTCCATTCCATCCGCGATTGATCATATTCTGGTTACGGATTTTTCAAGAGCGCATGGTTGGACTGCAGATGTTGTTTTTGTTATGGGACTTACGGACAAGGCAGTTCCAAAGCGGTTTTCGCCGACTGGACTTTTACAAGATGAAGAACGGTTAGCATTTCAAAGACTATTTGGTACTCCGCTTGGTTATACGTGTACAGATTTACAGCTTGCGTACAGGGGTGAAATATATCATTTATTTACGCGGGCCAGACGCAAACTTGTTTTAAGTTACCCTCTTGTTTCATCAGATGGAAGAGACGCACGTGCGTCGGTTATGCTTTTGCGCGTAGAGTCCTTATTTACAAAAGGCAGTCTGCCGCATCTAGAATGGCAGTCGGAGGAAGAACTGTGTTCGTGTGCTGACGGAACAATTGAGCCTCTGATTTTGACACCGGATGCTGCACTTGACTTAGCTGTTTTACAGGTGAGAAATGCTCTCTCTGGGCAAAAAACACCGATACTTAAGCCGCTCTTAGAGTGGTTCACAGAAAATGAAAAACAGAGGCAAGTGTTGTTTGATGCAATGCGAGGATTTACACATCATCATGATAAGCGGCGGCTTGATAGATCTCTTTGCAAGGCTCTATATGGTAACCCTCTTAAAATGAATGTTTATCAACTGGAATCATTCTCGGCATGCCCATTCAAACACTTTGTTCAATATGGACTTAGAGTCAATGCGGAAGATGCAAATGTTGTGACACCAGCGACAAAAGGAACATTACTTCATGATGTATTGTTGTCTTTTGTAAAAGAGCATATGTCAGATATGGAAAATTGGAGAAACTTATCTGATGATGATGCTGTTGTTTCAATGAGGCAACATTTTGAACGAGTAATCGCGGCTCCGAAGTTCATCTTGTGGCATAAAGAAGCGATTCGGCTTCTGCAGGCAGACGAGGTTTTGGCATCTTTAGATGAGGCTGCGATTACACTGACCCGACATGCACGGTACGGGTTGTTTGCGCCTTACGCCGTTGAATTGTCATTTGGGCTTCCAGAAGATGGGAGCCTGCCTAGTTTTAATGTTCCGCTTGAAGATGGAGAAGTTGTTTCTTTGCGCGGGCGTATTGACCGCGTAGATCTATATACAGATGGGGAAACTTCCGCATTTAGAATTATTGACTATAAAAGCAGCCAATTAGATATCGATTTAACAAAAGTTGAACATGGATTGCGGCTGCAGCTTCCTGTTTATGCAGCAGTTATTGAGCATCACAGCAAGGAGCTGTTTGGTGATACAGCAAAAGCAGTTGGAATTCTTTATATTCCCGTAACCCGTAAAGTGGAATTGAAGAACACACCAACAGATGAATCAACAGCACATTATGAATTGCTTAAACGAATGCGTGCAAAGGGCTATTTTACGGCAGATAAGGATATTGTAGGAGCCATGGACAAGCGTCTACTTGATTCAGTGGATACAGAGTTATTTAGTAAAGTCTATAACAAAAATGAAACATTGGCTAAGCATGCGCCTGCCCTTCCTGAAGATGAGTGGCAGATGCTCATCGGAAGAGGGGTAGCGCATGTGAAAGACATTGCAACTCGCATTATGAGCGGTGATGTAAGTGTATCGCCATACAAGATAAGTCAAACAGAAACAGCTTGTTCAAACTGTCCATTCCAAGCATTGTGTCAATTCGATCCGATTTACGATGGGCACCTATATCGAAAATTGAAGAAGTTTTCAAGGTCAGATATACCTCTGAAATGGGCACCTTATCGGAGAGGAGCAGAAGAATGAGCAGTCGGACTTTAGAAAAATGGTCTATTGACCAACAAAGAGCGATTTTATCAAGAGGGCACAACGTGTTAGTTTCAGCTGGGGCTGGGTCCGGCAAAACATCAGTGCTTGTCGAGCGTGTTATTTCTCTAATTCTTGATGAGCCTAAAATTGATGTTGACGAGCTGCTCATTGTTACATTTACAGAAGCTGCTGCTTCGGAAATGAAAGAGCGGATTCGTGTCAGGCTAGAACAGTTGTTAAAAGAGGCTGAAGACAGTGAAGAGAACCAAATTATTCGGCGGTTGATAACGCAAATCTCACTTATCGACCAAGCTCAGATATCTACATTGCATAGTTTTTGCCTAGATATCGTCAGAAGAAATTTCCTCTCACTTCAACTAGATCAGAATTTTGGACTGTTTGATGAACAGGAAGCGCAAGAACTTCGCGAAGAAGTTGCGCTCCAAATGATTGAAGAGCGTCTTTCTGACAAAGACATTGCCTCAAAAGAGCGCTTTCAAAAAATGCTCGTCACATTTGACGCAACGGATCCGCTTAAATTACTTCCTATAGTCCTTAGAATTGATACATTTTCCGAAAGCCAACCGGATCCAATCACGTGGTTAAAAGAGGTTGCTGGTGCGTTCCCCTGCGATAATAAAGTTCATTTACAAAGTTCTATTTTTGCATCTGCGTTTTATGGCTGGGTTTTAAGACTTTTAGATGATGCGAGGTATGGGCTTGCACATGCAACGGATTTGGCAAAAGGTGTAGAAGGCATGGAGTCATATCTAGAAAATACAGAAACCATGCTTGCTTTGTTGCATGAAGCAAAAGCAGCACTCGAAACCAGCCAGGATTTAATCACAGCGGAAAACCAAATACGAGCGTGTTTGTCTCTAAAATCCCCACGGGCAAAAGCAGGAACAGTGGGTAAAGATGAAATTGTGGATATTCGAAAACGATCTGTCGAAACAATCAAGCTGCTAAATGAAATTCTAAGCAGGGGTGAAACTGCCCTTGTCACAGATTTGGTTATGCAAAGTGAATCAGTTCACGAATTGTGCAAATTTGTAGAGGAATACAAAGGGCGGTTGATAAATGCAAAACGCCTTGTTAATAAATTGCAGTTTTCAGATTTAGAGCATTTTGCAAAGCAAGCGTTAATGGACGAGCGAACTGGTGAACGCGACAGGCTTCGGGAACGGTTTGAAGCTCTATTGGTGGATGAATATCAAGATACAAGTCCTATCCAAGATGCTATGATTCGCTTGGTTGTCCGGGATGAAGGGAACCTGTTTACCGTTGGTGATGTAAAACAAAGTATCTATCGATTTCGAATGGCTGAACCCAAGCTTTTTATCAGCCAATACGAGTCTCTTGGAACAACGGCCCCAGGAGAGGTCATTGATCTATCTCTAAACTATCGCAGCCGAAAAGAAATTGTGGAATGTGTAAACTTTATCTTTGCGCAATTGTTTTCAGAAGCCGCTACCGGTTTTCCTTATGATGAACGAGCAAAGATGAGATCTGGAGCAAGCTACCCCGATTATCCAGAAATGGATGAGCCGACAAATCGAATTGAGTTTCATCTTATTGAGCGAATGGATAATGATGCAGAAGAAGACTCCACTTTTCAGGTGGAAGAATTTGCAGAGACTGATGACGATGATGGGAATGCGGTTGATCTCTCTGCAACGCAAAAAGAAGCTTTGGTCGTGGGGCAAAGAATCCTCGAACTTACGGGAAAAGTAGATGGAGTTAACCCGGAACTCGTGCTTGATAAGACCATTGGTGAATATCGCAAGGCGTCTTATCAGGATATAGTTATATTGCTTCGGTCAACTAAAGGCCGTGTGCCAGTTTTCCTTACTGTACTTAGAGCAATGGGTATTCCAACATCAGGCAATGCTGATTCAGGTTATTATGGATCTCTCGAAATACAATGGCTGATTGCTCTGCTTACCACAATTGATAACCCAAGGCACGAATTACCGCTTGTTACGCTTTTAAGGTCTCCTTTTATTGGTTTAACGAATGAGCAATTAGCGAAAATCCGAACAGCAGGGAAGGGTAATATCTACGATGCACTAATGCGTGTAGTTCATGCTAAGCCTGAAGCAGAATGTGAAAAGGAAGAAAATAAGGGAACTGAAAAGTGGTGGCAAGAAGAGGAGCTAATTGAGACTGTACGCGCATTTTCACGTATGTTCAGTGGCTGGAGAAGATTAGCGAGAAGGGCACCAGTAAGTGCCGTTTTGAACCGGGTTTTGGCTGATACTGGTTTTGTGCATTACGTATCGGGCATGCAGGGTGGACAAGTTCGAAAGCGAAATGTGTCGTATTTTTTGGATGAGGCTCGTGCATATGACGAATCGTCTTCTGACGGTGTGTTCGGTTTTGTATCACATCTCGTAAAAGTGCAGAAGGTTTCTGCTGGTGCCAGGCTTTCGAAAGGAAGCGACCAAGTGGATGATTCAGTACGTATTATGACAATCCATGGAAGTAAAGGTTTGGAGTTTCCGATTGTTTTTCTTACCGATTTAGGGAAACAGTTTCGCACAGATAAAGGTGAAATGCGTTTTGGATTGCATCGAGATTTGGGCTTTGGTCCCATTTTTAATGACCAAAAATCCAATCAAAAATGGAAAACGGCGGTATCAATCGCCATAGCAGAGTTGGAAAAGTGCGAGAGTGCTGCAGAAGAAGCAAGAATTCTCTATGTAGCAATGACGCGGGCACGTGAACGGTTAATTTTTGTTGGATCCGCTCGCAACGTGAACAAAATCGTAGATAACGCAGCTTTAATTTCGCGGCACGATGAATTGCGTCTTTCGAAATCATCGTTTTTATCTGCAAAGACTTTTCTCGATTGGCTCATTCCACTGTTTATTAGGCATCCAGAATGTCGCATAGTACTAAGTTCGCTGCAGGGTGATTCGTCAGTTGGTCATTTTGTTCTGCAGAGTGGTATTGATGCTAATTTTCATGTTCAAATGACGCTTTGGAATCACCCACACGGAAGAGAAATGCCAGTTGAGAAGTTGACGGAAGAATCTGCTGTCAAGACAGGTGCAGATTATGTACAAAATGAAAGAGAACTTGTAGCGTCAATGCAGGAACTATGCAAAAATCAGGAAGCCTCTATGGAAGTAAAGATTGTTGACAAGTCTTTTGACTCATCACCAATTCCAAGTAAGGTTTCTGCGACAGAGTTACGACGCTTATGGGTAGCGAATCAAAGCCATAATTCAAAAACCCAGATGGTCCAACAGGCTTCTGCTGCAAAACTTTTATCAGAACCGCAATTTGCAGAAGAAGCACAAGCTTCTCCGATGCTGGCAGGAACTGCATTTCACAGGTTAATGCAGTACCTTGATTTTTCTACTGAACCAAGTGTACAAGAAATTTCAAAAGCCATTGAGGCACTGTGTATAAATGGTAAATTGACTGAGGATGAAGCAAAGCAAGTGAATGTTGAAGATGTTGCGGGCTGGTTACAATCACCAATTTCCGAACGAGTTCGGAAGGCTTCTGTTGTATACCGCGAACAGCCCTTTTTCCATCGAATCGAGCTGCAGAACTCTCGTTACGTAATTGCACAGGGCGTAATCGACTGTTTAGCATGCGATGAAAACGGCTGGTTGATTGTTGATTACAAGACAGACCAAATTTCAGAGGCACTTGCGGGGGAAAAAGCAAAAGAATATGAAGCACAGGTTGGCGCTTATATTGCAGCAGTTCGTTCCACATTAAGAACAGAAAGGCTTGATGCTTACCTCTATTTCGTGAAGCCTCGAGTATCGATACGCATCAAACCGATGGATATTCGTAAAGTTTTTTACAATGTACAAAAGTAACAGTGTAACTTACATTTGAAGGTATACGCAGGCGTACGAAATCGAATAGTCATTGAATAGAGACTGTCTAAACGGCAGTCTCTATTCATGAACAGAATGAATATTGATTTAGACTTAGTCTATTGACATAAAATTT
>JAKADF010000032.1 GCA_021820805.1 Bacillota bacterium | reverse complement strand
ATAGGAACGCTCTTTCCCTTGTAGTTGTACAGCTCCAGCAATCGTTGCAGCGGATGCAGTTTTGTCACGGTAGAAATGAGCTGCTTGGTGTGGGTTTTCACCATAGCGAAGCGCCTGTTTGGAGTAACCTGTTACTGTATAAATACTCGGCCAAACTTGATTTTCATCTTGTTCGCTGCTCTCACTTTCATTCATCTGGCTAAGCAAATACGTGCTAATCATAGCATCATACTTACCTGTTTCCTGGAATACTTTTGCAGCTAACTTTTGACGATCCGCCGCTGTAATCGTGCCTTCAACCACACGGTTTCCAACCCATTCATAGTCTGCCGGATCGATTACAGGCAAACAAAAACGATGGTTTTTAGCTGCAGAGCGCAGCATCGACGGCCCGCCGATATCAATCATCTCAATGCAGTCTTCAAAGCTTGTGCCTTCTTTTTGAATCGTTGCTTCAAATGGATAAAGATTCACAACCACGACATCGATTTCATCAATCCCATGGGTCTGCATCTGTTCCACATGAGTCGGATTATCCCGAAGGCCGAGTAAGCCGCCGTGGATTTTAGGATGAAGTGTCTTTACGCGTCCATCCATCATTTCTGGGAAACCAGTATAGTCTTCAACTTGTGTCACCGCGATCCCGTTTTCAACAAGATGCCTAGCAGTTCCCCCTGTGGACAAAATTCCGTAGCCAGCTTTCTGCAATTGTTTACAAAACGGAACAACACCTGTTTTATCGAAAACGCTGACGAGCGCCCACTTTGTCATGCCAAATCCCCCTTGGACTACAAAAATATTACTTGCGGTTCACCTTTTACAACCTGACCAATTTCATACACACTCTCGCCGTTTTCTGTGAGGATATGAATCGTATCCTGTGCTTCTTCTTTCGGAACGACGAGTACATATCCAATCCCCATATTCCACACACGGGCAGCTTCTATAAATGTCATGCCAGCTTGATTTTGCAGCCAAGTGTATACTGGGCGGACAAACCAAGAACCGAGCTTCAGCTGTAGCTCTGTTCCGGCAGGCAGACAACGAGGGATATTCTCGAGCAAACCGCCGCCAGTAATGTGAGCCATTCCATGAATAGGCTTTTTCGCATTAAGAACTGCTTGAATTGATTTCACATAGATGCGGGTAGGAATGAGCAATTCTTCGGCAACGGATCCTACAAACCCTGAAACCTCATCATCAAATGTCAGCCCTGCATCTTTCACAATCTTTCTTACAAGAGAATAGCCATTTGAATGAAGTCCACTGCTTGCCAGACCCAAGACTACATCTCCAGGTTTTATTAACGAACCGTCAACGATATCTGGTTTGTTTACTACCCCAACCGCAAACCCTGCAATATCGTATTCCTTGTCTTCGTAAATCCCAGGCATTTCTGCCGTTTCACCGCCGACAAGTGCGCAGCCAGCTTCTTCACATCCGCGGCTTACTCCAGAAACAATTGCCTCAGCCACATCAACATCTAGATTCGATGTTGCAAGATAATCCAAGAAGAATAAAGGTTCTGCGCCAGATGTAAGAATATCGTTAACGCACATTGCAACGCAGTCAATTCCAATAGTGTTATGTTTATTTGCTGCAAAGGCTACTTTTAATTTTGTTCCGACCCCATCCGTTCCGGACAGCAAAATGGGTTGCGGATATTTTGTAACGTCGAGTGCAAAACCGCCCGCAAATCCGCCAATGCGTCCTAGAACCTCTTTGCGCCGTGTGAGTTCAGCCAGCTGTCCGTACCGCTTAGCGGCTTCATTGCCAGCATCAATATCCACACCGGCTGCCTTGTATTTATCGATGGTCATGAATTCGTGGAGACCTCCCTTTATCTACTGGCAGTAGCAACGCGTGATGTTTCTAGCTCCATATCTGGAAGTGGCGTGGGATAGTTCCCCGTGAAACAACAGTTGCAAAATGGATAATCTGTCGTACCTTCTGGTAAGTGAAAAGCCTGCATCATTTCAGGAATAGACAGAAACTCGAGTGAATTCGCACCAATCGCTTCGCAAATCTCTGGAACAGTTTTATTAGCAGCAATTAATTCATCATAATTTGCAGTATCAATCCCATAATGGCATGGATGTTTGTACGGAGGACTTGAAATACGAACATGTACTTCTGTTGCTCCAGCATCCCGTAAAAGTTGGACAATCCGTCGGCTTGTTGTCCCGCGAACAATTGAATCGTCAATCAAAACAACACGTTTACCAGCAACGACCGACCTTACAGCATTCAACTTCATACGAACGCCCGCGTCACGGAGCGTTTGTGTTGGCTGGATAAATGTGCGTGCGATGTACTTGTTTTTAACAAGTCCCATCTCATTCGGAATACCGCTTTCTTCCGCGAAACCAGCTGCCGCTGATATACTCGAATCTGGCACACCAATGACAATATCTCCATCTGCCGGATGCGTTTGTGCCAAAATCTTTCCGAGACGTTTCCGAACGGAATGAACATTCCAGCCGTCGATATCACTATCTGGGCGCGCAAAGTAGATGAACTCAAATGTACAAACCCGTCTATTTGCATTCTTCACGTAATGAACAGACTGAATGCCGCGCTCATTGATGCGAATCATTTCTCCAGGTTCTACGTTGCGAATAAATGTTGCGCCAATCGTCTCAAATGCGCACGACTCGGATGCGACCACATACGAACCATGAAGCTTCCCAATAGCTAGGGGGCGAAGTCCATTTGGATCGCGCAGAGCAAACAGTTCATTATTTGTCAAAATAACTAGAGCATACCCGCCGATAATCCGTTCTGTAACCTGTTCGATTGCTTTGGTTAGACTGTTTTGCCGATGACGTGCAATAAGATGTGCAATAACTTCTGTATCACTTGTGGTTTGGAAAATACTTCCTTGTTCTTCAAGTTCAATCCGAAGTTTTTTTGCATTCACCAAATTGCCGTTATGCGCGATGGCTAAGTGACCAGAATGTGTACTCACTGTTATTGGTTGTGCATTTTGAACGGTATTTCCTCCTGCCGTAGAATACCGAACATGACCTATTGCTGTATCACCTTTCAGGTCTGTTACTTCACCTTTTGAAAACACATCTGTCACAAGGCCTAAATCACGGTGAACATGCATTTTATCTCCGTCAATTGTTGTGATACCAGCAGCCTCTTGCCCCCGGTGTTGAAGAGCAATCAACGCATAGTAAGTAAGTGTTGCAGCATCGGGATGACCATAAATACCAAACACACCACACACAGTGTTTTACTTCCTCTCTGCGGCAACTGCCAATTTTTCGTTTGCTAAACTATCCATTTGGTTTAAAATTGAGTTCTTATAGATTTGAGCAAGTTCTCGAACATCACACGCGATACAGGTTTTACCCTGGTTGCGAACAATAATTTGGCTGCCTTCGGCGGTGCCAAGAATGCTTGCTGGGACACCGAATTTCTTTGCTTTTGCAACAACTTTTTCTACGTCATCCGCTTTTACGTTAATAAGAATCCGGCCTTGCGCTTCAGAGAACAGAAATCCTGCTTCGTCGGTTGAACTTGTAAGTTCCTTGCCTTCTACTTCAATCGTGACGCCAATGTTTCTATCGAAGCACATTTCCGACACTGCGACGATGAGCCCGCCATCACTCACATCATGGGCGGCAAGAACGAGGCCGTCACGAATCAAGTCATAAGTAAGTTTTTGCACCCTGGCTTCTTCGTCCAAGTCAAAATGAGGCGCATCTCCAACTGGCCGTCCGTTTGCAATGTTCGCATATAACGATCCGCTAAGACTTGTATTTTGTACGCCAATTAAAATAAGATAAGTGCCTTCGTCAGTCAATAAATTCCTAGTTGCAAAACGAATATCTTCAACGACACCAACGGATCCGATAACAGGCGTAGGGTAGATGTCTTCTCCGTTTGATTCGTTGTACAAGCTGACATTTCCGCTCACAACCGGAGTATCAAGGGCCTTGCAAGCTTCGCCCATACCCGCAACCGCTTCGGTCAGTTGGTACATGATTTCAGGTTTTTCCGGATTTCCAAAATTTAAGCAGTTTGTAACTGCAAGAGGCTTTCCACCGGCACAGATGATATTTCGTGCAGCTTCTGCGACTGCAATCGCGGCGCCTTTGCGCGGATTAAGGTATACATACCGTCCATTTCCGTCCGTCGTTAAGGCAACACATTTATTTGTTCCAGGCACAAGCACAACTGCTGCATCGCCGCCCGGTCCTGCCACAGTCGATGCTCGAACGGAAGTATCGTATTGCTGATAGACAAAGCGCTTATCCGCAATTGTTGGATGAGCAAGCAGTTTCTTTAAAGCTTCTTCATGGGACCATGGGATATCTTCAAACGTGACTGATTCAGATTTTGCTTCCGGTACCTTTACAGGCCTGTCATATAAAGGGGCTTCATCAACCAAAGCGGACACGGGCATATTCCCAACCATTTCACCGTGGAAGAAAAGCCTTAGCATCCCATCATCAGTCACTTTGCCGATTTCGGCAATTTCAAGTCCCCACTTCTTGAAAATATCAAACGCAGTTTCTTCCTTGCCTCGCTCAAGTACTACGAGCATCCGTTCTTGTGATTCGGACAACATCATTTCATAGGGGGTCATTCCTTCTTCACGAATAGGAACTTTGTCAAGATACATCTCAACGCCGCCGCCCGCTCGGCTTGCCATTTCAGCAGCAGATGAAGTCAGGCCTGCTGCACCCATATCCTGAATACCAACAACCGAATTTGTCTGCATCAGTTCGAGACAAGCTTCCATTAAGAGTTTTCCAAGGAATGGGTCTCCGACTTGAACGGCAGAGCGCTCTTTTTCGAGCGGATCCTCTGCAGACGCAAATGTCGCACCATGAATGCCATCCCGGCCCGTCCTTGAACCAACCACGAACACTGGATTCCCAACACCTGACGCAACACCTTTGACAATCTTCTCTGCAGGCAGAACTCCGACACACATTGCGTTGACAAGGGGGTTTGCTTCATAAGTTGGGTCGAAAACAACTTCACCGCCAACAGTAGGAATCCCAACACAGTTTCCATACCCGCCAATGCCAGCTACAATATTCGCAAACAGATAACGTGTCCGTTCATTTGTGAGTGGTCCAAACCGCAAGCTGTTTAAAAATGCAATCGGCCTTGCACCCATTGTGAACACATCACGTAAAATGCCGCCAACCCCAGTTGCAGCACCTTGGTACGGCTCTACAGCAGATGGGTGGTTATGACTTTCCATCTTAAACGCAATACCGATACCGTCACCGATATCAACTACGCCAGCATTTTCACCAGGACCTTGCAGTACTTGAGGTCCTTTTGTCGGGAATTTTTTCAAATGTATTTTAGAACTCTTGTAACTGCAATGCTCCGACCAGAGAACTGAAAAAATCCCGGTTTCGACATAGTTCGGTAAACGCGAAAGGCGTTCTACAATGCGGTTATATTCCTCGTCAGTCAGACCGAACGTGCGATAAATCGCCCGCTCGCGGATTTCCTCCGGTGTCGGTTCAGTACGCATGAACACCCTCCTCTACGAATCGATGCATGGAAACGAACATTCTCGCACCATCCGTTGAACCCATAAAATCTACGACTGCCCGCTCAGGGTGCGGCATGAGACCTAATATATTGCCTCTTCTATTTGTAACGCCAGCAATTTTTTTGACCGATCCGTTCGGATTTCCCATATATTCAAACACGATTTGATTATTTTTATTTAAATTTGAAATTGTGTCTTCAGGCGCAAAATAGCGGCCTTCGCCGTGCGCAATCGGAATTCGTATCGTTTCTCCGATTGCATAATCAACTGTAAAAGGTGTTTGATTATTTTTCACTACGAGCTCTTCAAGTTCACATCGAAACTGAAGGTTATCATTGCGAAGCAGTGCACCAGGCAGGAGTCCTGACTCTGTCAAAACCTGAAACCCGTTGCAAATACCAAGTATCAATTTTCCCGCTTCTGCTGCTTCTTTTACCCCGTCCATCGCTGCTGAAAATCTTGCAATTGCACCGCTTCGCAGATAATCTCCATATGAAAAACCGCCAGGCAAAATAATTGCGTCATAGGAAGTTAAATCACGAGTCGTATGCCAAACCATGTCGACCGAATCGCCTGTGATACGCCTTACGGCTGATGCCGCATCTTCGTCACAGTTCGAGCCTGGAAAGACGACAACGGCCCACTTCATACTGCCGCACCCGCCTTCATGGTGTACGCATATGTCTCCATCACCGGATTGCATAATACTTCATCGCACATCATCTTTACTTTCCCGTGTGCAGCCTCTTCATTTTCAGCTTCGATGGAAAACTGCATGTACTTTCCAATTCGAACACCATTCACACCAAGGTATCCATGACCTTTGAGTGCTTCTTCAACCGTATGACCTTGCGGGTCAAATACGCTCGGTTTCAATTGCACACGTACCTCAACGTCATAAATTGTCATTGGACATCTTTCCCTTCTACCCGCTTCATCATTTCTTGATAAGCTTCCTCTACACCGCCAAGGTCGCGGCGGAAACGGTCTTTATCAAGTTTTTCATGCGTTTTCGCATCCCAAAAACGGCAAGTATCTGGTGATATTTCATCCGCGAGAATGATTTGGCCATCATTTGTTGTTCCAAATTCAAGCTTGAAGTCAATGAGTAAAACGCCGCGTTCTGCCATGAACGCTTTGACAATTTCATTGGTACGGAGTGCCAAATCTTTAATTACGGCGATATCCTCTTTTGACGCCAGGTTCAATACTTCTATGTGGTCTTCTGTAACCATTGGATCGCCAAGTTCATCATTTTTAAAGCAGAATTCAATAATTGGTCGGGAGAGCAGTGTACCTTCTTTAATACCCAATCGTTTCGACATGCTGCCTGCTGCGTAGTTTCGTACGATTACCTCAAGTGGAATAATCTTTACGGCACGTACAACCGTTTCACGCTCGGACTTGGTTTCAACATAGTGATTTGGAACGCCGTTTTCAGCAAGATGAGTAAATAAAAAATTGCTCATTTGATTGTTGATAATGCCTTTACCAGAAATGGTTCCCTTTTTCTGCCCATTGAACGCTGTAGCGTCATCTTTGTACTCCACAATGTACAGACTATCCATGTTTGTACGAAATACCTTTTTGGCCTTACCCTCGTACATTTGCTCTAGCTTCGAAACCATTTGCCCATCTCCTCAAGTCTTTTCACTCATTTGTTTCGCTTTTTAAATGCCAAGTCTTTGTAAAATGTCATCAACATGTTTGATGTGCCAGCTTGGGTCGAAGCAATTATCAATTTCATCATCCGTCAAGTACGTACGTACAACATCAGACTCCTTGACAAGTTCTTTAAACGAACGTCCTTCTTCCCATGCCTGCATAGCACGCGGTTGAACAGTATCGTACGCTTCTTCACGAGAGAGCCCTTTGTCGATTAGGGAAGTTAAAACTCGCTGTGAGAAAATGAGGCCATGCGTACGTTCCATGTTTCGCTTCATATTCTCTGGATAAACGTGAAGGTCTTTCAAAATCCGGTTCATACGATTCAACATGTAGTCAATCAAAATTGTTGCATCAGGGAACACAATGCGTTCAACAGAAGAATGGCTGATATCCCTTTCATGCCAAAGCGGAATATCTTCAAGCGCCGGAATTACGAAACCACGCATCACACGGGACAATCCGCTGATTTGCTCGCAAGATACCGGGTTACGCTTATGTGGCATTGCAGAGGAACCCTTTTGTCCTTTATAAAACGGTTCTTCAACCTCACGAATTTCTGATTTTTGAAGTCCACGAATTTCGGTTGCTATTTTATCGAGGGTGGTGCTGATTAGACTCAGTGTAAAAATGAATTCAGCATGCCTGTCACGTTGTAACGTTTGCGTACTTATTGGTGACGGCTTAAGTCCTAGATGTTCGCAAACGTATTTTTCTACAAACGGATCGACATTTGCGTACGTTCCAACTGCACCGGAAATCTTACCGTATCGAATTCGTTCACACGCAGAATCAAAACGTTCCAGGTTCCGAATCATTTCCGCATACCAAAGGGCAACCTTCAAACCAAACGTGGTTGGTTCAGCATGTACACCATGTGTACGACCCATCATTACAGTGTGACGGTATTTGTCCGCTAAAGTACGAAGTGTCTCAATTAATTGTTCAATATCTGTACGAATCAGAACTACTGCTTGTTGGAGTTGTGCACACAGCGCAGTATCAACTACGTCTGTTGATGTAAGCCCGTAGTGAACCCATTTTCGTTCAGATCCAAGAGACTCAGAAACTGCACGTGTAAAAGCAACAACATCATGTCTTGTTTCTTTTTCAATCTCCAAAACACGCTCTGTAGAAAATGCCGCTTTATTTCGAATTGCTTCTGCGTCTTCTTTCGGAACGACACCAAGTTCTGCCCAAGCTTCTGTTGCTAAAATTTCAACTTGCAGCCACCAGTACATACGTTGTTCAAGTGTCCATAAGTTCGCCATTTCCGGCCGTGCGTATCTGTCTATCAACAGTAGTCCCCCCATGTTTCATTCGCCTATTATCGTAACATAAAACACGAACGATTTTACATACCAATTATTAAAAGTTCGTAAATAGGGCTAAAAGACGAACATTAAAGTTGAAAATCTATAAAATCCCCTAATAAACACGAACAATAAACTTTTCGGCCACCCGGATTAAAATCCGTAGTGGCCGAAATGCATGATTTTTCATTATTGATTGCAAAGTGGACAGAATTCTTAGTGAAGGAAGACAATCCATCCGTAACGCGCTGCAGCAAGAATCACGATAATGTACATCAGCCAGTGAATTCGAGCATGCGGTTTACGAAATGCTGCTAAGACCAAATTGATTACAACAAATGCTGTGAAACCAACCGCGATACCATTTGAGATGCTGTAAGTCAGCGGCATTGTGATGATTGTGAGGAACGCCGGAATCGCGAGTCCCATGTCATCCCAGTCTACATTCTTTACAGCACCCATCATGAGCACACCAACAATAATGAGAGCTGGTGCTGTTGCAGCATCCGGAATAATGCCAGCCAAAGGCGCTAGGAATAAAGATAAGAAGAACATAACGCTGACGGTGAGCGCAGTAAGGCCTGTGCGTCCACCCGCTGCAATACCAGAACTGCTTTCAACAAAAGCCGTAATAGAGCTTGTACCAAGAAGTGCACCAAGACTCACACCAGTAGCATCTACCATCATCGCGCGGCCAATACGACGCTCTCCTTCTTCCCCTTCGAGAAGACCCGCCTTTGTTGCTGTTCCAACGAGTGTCCCAAACGTGTCGAATAACCCGACGAATGTAAATGTAAAGAGTGCGCTGATAACACTTGCGTGGAATACACCGCTAAGATCGAGCGAACCAACAGCAAGGTGCGAGAAGTGAGGAACAAAGGAAGCACCCTTAAGACCTGATAAGTTCGTAACACCAAGCGGAATACCAATAATCGTTGTAATAATAATTCCAATGAGCATTGCACCAGGAACACGCAGCGCCATCAGTGTGCCAATAAGTAAGATTCCGATGATAGTCAGAACTGTTGCTGGATTATGGAGCGAACCAAGGTCTGGCTGCCACGAGAAGTTATCGATGATGTCACCAGGTACATATTTGGTCGGAGCTATACCGGTGAAGCCCATTTGAACCAAATCGCCGATTTTAAAACCAATCATTGTAATAAAAAGACCAATTCCGATTGTAATTGCTGCTTGCAAGGATTTTGGTACAGCAATAACGAGCAACTGCCGAATCTTTGTGATCGTCAAAATTATGAAGATAATCCCAGAAACGAACACGCATCCAAGTGCTGTTTGCCAAGAAATATGACCTTTAACATTTGTTGCGGCAATAACAGAGAAGTAAGCATTCAGGCCCATGCCTGGTGCTAAGGCTATCGGATAATTGACGAAAATACCCATAAGCATAGTAACAAGCCCTGCACCAATGCATGTTGCGAAAAACACCGCTTCCGTATTCATGCCCGTTGAGGATAAAATCGACGGATTGACGAAAATGATATACGCCATCGTCATAAAGGTAGTTAAACCAGCAACAATTTCACGTGAAACTGTTGTATTGTATTTACTTAACTGAAATAGACGCTCCAATGTGCTTTGCCTCCCAATGAATTCTTACACTTACTCCCATTCAATCGTGGCAGGCGGTTTTGATGTGATGTCATAGACGATTCGATTCACGCCTTGTACTTCATTTACGATTCTGGTCGAAACGCGTTCTAATACGTCGTACGGAATGCGTGCCCAATCAGCAGTCATGCCCTCTTGCGATACAACGGCACGAATTGCCACCGTATAAGCGTAAGTCCGCTCATCTCCCATTACTCCAACTGTTCGGTTGTCTGTTAAAACGGTGAAGTACTGCCAGATTTCTTGTTCCAAACCTGCTTTAGCAATCTCTTCGCGTAAAATAAAATCCGAGTCGCGAACAATAGCAAGCTTTTCTTCCGTTATCTGTCCAATGATTCGAATTGCCAGCCCAGGGCCAGGAAATGGCTGCCGCCAAACGAGTGCATGCGGTAATCCAAGTGCTTCACCCAAAGCTCTGACTTCATCCTTGAATAACTCTTTCAGCGGTTCCACAATTGAGAATTTAATATCTTTTGGAAGTCCGCCAACATTATGATGAGACTTAATCGTCGCAGCAGTTGCCGTGCCGCTTTCAATAATGTCCGTGTACAATGTGCCTTGCACAAGGAAGTCAAATGGCCCTAAACGGTTTGACTCTGCTTCGAACACACGGATAAATTCTTCACCAATAATCTTCCGCTTCCGTTCAGGGTCAGATACATCTTTTAGTTTTGAAAGAAACCGCTCCGATGCATCCACACGCGCGACATCGATGCCAAGTTGCGCTGACAATGTTGACATGACTTGGTCGGATTCATGTTTTCTTAGAAGGCCGTGATCTACAAAAACAGCAGTTAATTGCGATCCGATTGCGCGATGGACGAGTGCAGCCGCCACAGAGGAGTCGACGCCTCCTGAGAGTGCGCAAAGAACCCTTCTATCCCGGACTTGCTCCCGGATTTTCCGAATGGAATCTTCAATTAAGGTGTCCATCGTCCAATTGCCCTTGCATTTACATACATTGAACAAAAAATTCGATAAAAGCTCTGTTCCGTGTTCACTGTGCTTAACTTCTGGATGATACTGAACAGCAAAGAGCCCCTTGTCTTCTCTGCTCATAGCAGAAATTGTCCCAGATGTCGTAACAGCTTCGCACTTGAACCCTGCAGGAACTTCCTTTACTTCATCGCTGTGGCTCATCCATACGAACTGTTCCTTCGGTTGATTCTCAAATAACTGTGAAGCTCCGTCTTGTACAACGAGATTCGCACGACCGTACTCACGAGCAACTCCCCGCTCAACACGAGCATCAAATCGTTTCGCTATAAGCTGCATCCCATAGCATATCCCTAAAATGGGCACTCCAAGCTGAAATATCTCCTCGTCAACAGACGGCGCACCTTCTGCATAAACACTGTTCGGTCCACCACTAAAGACGATACCTTTCAGGTTTTTTTGCGCCAGTTCGCGTGCTGTGACGGTGGGCGGTAAAAGTTCAGAAAATACGCGTAGTTCCCGGATTCTTCTTGCAATCAATTGATTGTACTGACCACCAAAATCAATCACGACAACAACTTCGCGGTCTGACATATTTTTTTACACTTCCTCTCCGTGGCAGGCCCAGAAAATAATGCGAAAAGGACCCGCTTACCTCTCGCCAAAGGTCACAAAGGAAAAACCTTTGGGAATTACGAGGTAAGCGGATCCCCTAGATTCAGCACAACATAGACAAAATGCAATCCAAACGAAGGCATGAATCAACCCCTCGTTAAAGGCACTTTGGCTTATTTATGCTGGATACACATTACATCTTAGGTAACCGACCTCGTAGTCCGACGATTTACGGTCGTTCGGTAGATACTGCCAAGCCATATTCTTAGCATTATACGAGTCTCAAATGCACGAACATTATTCTACTTATACCGACAAAGTTCGTCAATCTATTTTCAACGTGGTTTTTTGCGAATAGAGTTCAACCAATGTTGCCATATTTTCTTGACACGGCTGGTATCTTCCTTAGTATTGACACGGCCGCCATACCAAGTGTCTTCTATCGTTTTCACAAAGTGTGCATAATCTGAATCCGAAATTCCAAATTGTCTAGCAGCCAAATGCAATTCTCTTATTGTTACTTCATGCTTCGGAATTACACCTATACGGCGTAAAACACGAATTAAATATGAAATTGAGCTTACAGGTATCCCGCTTACCCTATCACTACCCCAATTTCTTTCCATGCGTTTCACTGCGATTCTATTTCTAAATAACCAAATAGCAAAAACAAAAAGAATGAGAAAACCTATTATAGTCCATAAAGCAATCCACAAGAATGATTTTAGATTCCATGAAACAGGCGTGCTCGGGTTTGTTCCTGAAGAGTCGGGAACCATTGGCGGAATTCTTACGGTTTTTTCGGCGGATTGCAGAGACTGAGAATTAGGCTGCCCTACTGCAGCTGCTGCAAAATCCAAATTGTAATTTGGGGTGGGGTCAAATGGAACCCATCCATAATGCGGGAAAAGAACTTCAACCCAGGAATGAGCGTCCAATTCACGAATAATATATCGATTTTCAGTTCCTTTGTAATTTGGATCAAGTTCGCCATCGGCAAATCCAGTTACAAAACGTGTTGGAATTCCGAGCGTTCTTAACATCACTGCCATCGAAGAAGCAAAATTATTGCAATAACCGATTTTGCTTTCAAATAGAAATTGGTCCACATAATCCTGATTTTTTTGTGGGACAGGCACGCCCGTATTGCTGTATGTGTAATTTTGCCTTAGGTAATCCTGGATGCGAGTGACCATCTCATATTCTGTGGTTGCATTACCAACAACCTTTTTAGCAAGAGTGTGCACTCTTTCAGGCAGTGTTCCAGGTAACTGTGTAAAATCCTTAATCTCCTTGCTGTCTAACTGCTGCACCATCTGTTCATAAGTTGGAGAATGCTCTGTAAGCAGTGAATAGGGATCTTGAAGTTGTTCTGTATCAACCACATAGCTGTCTCCTGCTTTCATTTGCGGCGCATTTAAATTTGCTTCAGGCAATTCCATTGAAAGCGTTGCACCTTTAGGCATTCCAGGAAGACTCTCCACTTTTGAAATAGCCCAGCCGGCAAGTAAAACATGCGTATCTACATTATTAGACAATATTCGAATTGTCTGTACGAGCGGCTTAGTCGGCATGTTACTAAACGCAAAATTAT
>JAKADF010000543.1 GCA_021820805.1 Bacillota bacterium | reverse complement strand
AAGGGTTGCACAATCATCATCTGAATTTCAGTTATGACGGATAATAAGTGAGGCATGCGCCCCGCTTATTTTTATCTGCACCTTACTGCTTTATCGACTTATTCGAAGACTAGTGCTTTAGATGATACGGGACTACAGTAATAACAACATCCTTGTGCCGTAATAACCAAGCTCGGAGCAGAAGAGAAGTCTGAGCATGCAGTGCATAATGCCACCATTTCTTCGGAACAAATTGCCCCACTAATAATTGAATGTGGTCAGGTCTTCCGCCCTCATAATTTTCCAACCGGCGTAAAA
This sequence comes from Bacillota bacterium, assembly GCA_021820805.1. The sequence continues at coordinate 2,339 of JAKADF010000543.1, read as the reverse complement.
ACTTTGATAAAGGATGAAGAAGTGAACGATATTCACTCTTGATTGTTACGAGCCTGCATGGTGCCCCCCAGGCTTTCCATTTTTCCTCCATTCTTTGAATGGACTCATCGTCAAACCCAATATAAAGCGTGATAACGTCCTGATTCATGCTTTGAGCAAATGAAACAGTATCAACAACGACACGATGGATTCCCGAAATGAGAACGACCGATAGAATGGGATGTTTTTGGGGACGCATTGTATCCAAGTCGATATGAAGTTCATCAGCAATTTCATCGTAATGTTTCCGTATCCTTGAGGCAAAGAAAATGAGAATCGGTAAGACAATCAATACAATCCAAGCCCCACTGGTGAACTTCGTGACGGCAAAAATTACAGCAACGACTGCTGTAACTATAGCCCCAAATGTATTAATGGTAGCCTTTATTCTCCATATTTTTCCTTTTATCCGAAACCACCGTCTTGTTAAACCGAACTGAGCTACCGTAAACGCTACAAACACCCCAATTGCGTAAAGTGGAATCAGCGCATTCGTTTGTGCATGGAAAACTTCAATTAAAAGTGACGCCAATGCTGCAAGGATAACCATACCATTCGAATAACCTAATTTATCACCACGGATTGTAAGTGCTCTCGGTAAAAACTTATCCATTGCTACAAGAGCGGCTAATTGTGGAAAGCCAGTAAATGTGGAATTAGCGGCAAGAATTAAGACCACGAAAGTAAAAATGATTATGATTTGATAGATAAATCCGTGTCCAAAATACAATCCTGCTAGTTGCGAAAGCATTGTATTGTGGGGATTTACCGATATACCTTTCACGTATAGATGATAAGCAAACCCAAGAAGCGTAACACCTGTGGCGAGCCCCAAAGCCATGTAAGCTTTAATTGCACCTTTTTTACCTTCTCTAAAAATTGGTACTGCATTTGAAATTGTCTCAATACCTGTTAGAGACGAGCAGGCTGAGCTGAACGCCCTAAGCAGAAGCATCAAAGTAAGGCCCTGCGGAATGACACCAAACGGCGGTGTAGTATGCTGGACAAACCCGACACGGGTTTCATCAACGAATCCAGCACCAATTAGGAATAGCATGCAACCCATAAAAATAAATGTTGGGTAGGCAAAAACCTTTGCTGATTCGGAAATACCACGCAAATTCACCAATAAAATGATGAACACACACATAACTGAAAGTAACGTTTCGTGCCCAGCAAGATTTGGGTACGAAGAAGCCATCGTCTGTATTCCAGATGATACGGACACCGCAACGGTTAATACATAGTCAACAAGTAAGGCACTTGCCGCTATGAGTGAAATCAAAGGTCTAAAATTGTCTTTCGCAATCGCATAAGCTCCGCCCCCATTTGGATAAGCAATTACACCCATCGTGTAAGAAGTTATAAGGATTGTAAGCAGTACAACGGTAGAAGCAGTAATCGGAATGATCAGCCACTTTACGCCTGGTCCAAGGTGTGCGAGTTCAGTTATCCCTGCTTCTGGACCATATGCCACAGATGAATATAAATCAGCAGCAAGGATTGCAAGCGCAATTAGCCAATTCAGTTTTGTATGCGATTGATACAGTTCCCGAGTTCGCATCGGACGACCAACAAGTATCCGTTTTAAATTCCCAAAATTGAAGAGTGCAAAAGCAAGTGCAATGATTGCGATACATATCAAAACTGGGTGAATCCAATGTAATTCCCATTCACCATGCATGGTAAATCGTGACTCCCTCCATTATTCTCCTGTAGTTTCTTTCTCTGTTTTTTGTTTCATACAAAAAAAACAAAGCGACCCAAGAAGGGCGCCGAACAGACCTCTCTTGCAACGCCTACGAAGTTAGCTGACGGGTTCGGGTGGCAAGAAACGTCACCCGTCAAACATTGGATTCACCCCAAAAGAATGGTTCCTCCGCTTCCCTAAAGGACTCGGCGTATATGTAAATTGTGACAGCGACTATTATATTCTTTATGTATTAAATCTCAATAACAAATTTTGAGATTAAAAACCATTAAAGTCGGGAATTTTGCCTATAAAATATTAATTATCCTTATGAATAGACTTATGTGCCTATTCAACTACGAACACCGTTAATACTGCCATGAGAATGGAGTTTTAATTTCTACAAGAACCATTAAAACATCGCTGTTTCGGAGACTCCTTTGGTGTTGACTTAGTTAAAAACACTAATTCAGGCTCTATAGAATACAATGGTCTATAGTGGACCCATGAAACTGGACACCAGATGGAGGGCAGTTAGGTTACACTATAGCTATGAAAAAACAATACACACCCGAATTTAAAGCACAAGTTGTGAAAGAGATTCTCAAAG
>JAKADF010000542.1 GCA_021820805.1 Bacillota bacterium | reverse complement strand
AAAACTTTTTTCCGACAAAAAACGATAAGCTTGTCGAATGAAGCTCCTGAGAACCTTTGCATTCACAGTTGAACCCCGCAAGCTGTTATTACTTCAATCACTTGAGACTCAGCAAATATCGGCCAAGCTGCATCTGCTTTTCCCCGCAATTCATAAGGCACAATAACTGCTCGAATATTACTTATTTCATGTGCTTTCAACCAAGCTATGTGTTCACTCGTTCTGCATATAAAGACTTTAGGCAGGGGGCTCTTTTTAAATCCTTCGACTACAATTACATCAAGTGGACGGCCTGAATCTTTAGCCAGTTGACTCATACGTGCAGATAATGCATAAACATTTCCAGCATCAGTATCTGCACCGATATGTAAAAGACTTTGTCCGCCCCCTGTCACCATGGTCATGCTCGCGCCTGCAGAAAAAGACAACAGTGTGTCACTGCCAGGCTTCTCCCAATCTAAAACTCGCCTCGCACTTCCTGTGTCAAACCCTGCATTATCCTTCTTTTCAGCTGCGTCCGCGTGACCGTCATGCTTCAAAACTCCTGCAACTAATCCTCTCTCGCCTATAGTACGCAGGACAGACAATACAAACCTAGTTTTGCCGCTGTTCTGGAGCCCAATTACGGATAAAAGTTTAGGATCACGTTCGTTAAAAGGCTCCTTCTCACACATTCAGCCAACCGCCTACGCCAAGCGGAGCGATATCCTTTTTCGTCACGGCAATACCAGCAAGAACCCGCGGGAGTAAGACGTCGAATGAAGTTACCGGATCATAAATGACCGCACCCGGCAAACCAAAAATAACCGTTTCATGGCGATAAGCGAGCATCATCATCGATCCTGGAAGAAGCGGAACGCCGTATGTAACGACATGAGTTGCTGCCTTTTTGATAGCCCCAGGCGACCTGTCATCTGGATCTACAGACATACCTCCTGTAATACAAACCATTGTTGCGCCATCTTTAGACGCTTGTACAATTGCATTCGAAATTTCATCCATTTCATCCGAAAAGAACAGCTGGGTATCGATTTCGAATCCTAATTTACGGAACTTCTCGCGGAGCACTGGTCCAGACTTGTCTTCTACACGGCCTGCAGCAATCTCGCTTCCAGTCGTAATAAGCACAATTTTTTGCGGCTTATAAGGCATAATGTCAATAATCCCATTGCCTCCAACAGACTCTTTCGCGATTGCCTCTACAGCTTGTACCTTCTTTTTGTCAATCACGAGCGGAATTGGCTTGATTCCGGCAACGGATGTTCCTTCATCGACATGTTTAAATGGCATTTTTGTAGTGATAGAAATATCGTCAATCATGTTCATAGCCGTTACCCGCTTTGCATCTACCCACAACATGCCTGAATGTTTAGCCTTGAGTACGATTTTCCCCTCATGAACTGGAGCCTGGTATACATTCGAGCCAGCTAGTGCATTTGCCATAATTTGTGCAGCATCATTCTCGTGCAGCTCATCATCTGCAATATCCAAGACGTAGATATGACGCTTCCCGATATCAAGCAAGACTGGAATATCCTCTTCTCGGATCACGTGTCCTTTGGCAAAAATCCGTCCTTTAAACTCACCAGGTACTATTTTCGTCAAATCATGCGCGAGCGTCATTCCGACAGCCTGCTCTACAGGCACTTCACGTCGCATGATATCGCCTCCATTCGCTTTCCCAACTTGCATAATCTTCCGGTGTATGTACTGGTTTCGTCCACCAAGCCGGCCACATAGCCTTTTCAGAAACCACAGGTTCAATTTTTAATTTCGCCAGCACCGGCATAAGTCTCGTTTCACCATTTTTCCATTCATCAAAAAAGGTGGATAAAGCATGAGGCTGGTAACAACCAAGAAGCGGTTGCAGCTTGCCGTCTCGCTCCACGAGGGCGGCATCTCTCTTTTTGCCATTTCCTAATAAGATGTCCCCGCACGCCTTTAGCACATTTGAATTTAGACCAGGCAAATCTCCTGCGACAATATACACAAGGTCTGACTTTGGCAGAGAAATCGATAGACGGGCAAGTACACCGAGCGGACCGTTATACCAAGTTTCATCTTGCAAAAAATGAACATGATCTCCAATCCGTTCTGTGAGTTGTTCGACAGTCAAGGAAGGAGTTGGTGCATGAGCAATGTACACGTCTTCTGTGATTTTGCTGACACAGTCCACAACATGCTCCAAAATCGTTGTCTTACTTTCAGAGGAAAGCGGAAGTGACAACTTATCCACACCCATCCGCCGGCTGGCTCCCCCCGCAAGTACAATCCCTATCTGCCGCATGTAATGCATCCCTCTTCTGTCAACAAATCATCCATTCGCGAATCATGCCGAAGTTCCGGAAGCGAATCTAGGGTTTGTGCACTGTATGCTATACCAATACGTTTCGCTCTTACCTTCCCGTTTCCAAACAGACGATCATAAAAGCCACCCCCATACCCTAAGCGAATACCGCTTTTCGTAAAGGCGAGGCCTGGAACGCATATGACATCAATTTGCTCTGGAGGGACAAGATTGTTTCCGGCCGGAATCGGCTCGTAAATACCAAAATTACCAGCCTGTAAATCTTCAAAGCTTCTAACCTGGCAGAAAGTTAGACTATGAGTTTGCTTATTTGTTCTTGGATAGACAACC
>JAKADF010000541.1 GCA_021820805.1 Bacillota bacterium | reverse complement strand
CGTGCTGTATGTAAAGCTAAATGCCTTGTAACGGAAATTGTAGTTGGTTTAAATTGCAAGTCGGTAACTGTAGCGGCATTTACGACATTGGGCATAAAGCACACTGTCGCAACGGTGATACCCATGCAAAACTGAAACTTCATATCGGCCCTCCATTTTTTAATTCATGTCAAACACTAGACGAATCTCCAATGATATATGTGACGATAGAACGTGTGGAGTTCTCTTAGTGAAAGCTACCCTTAGGCGCAAGATCCAGCTACACTAATAAGTGCATAACCATACATCGGTGTAATCATGAATTCCCTTAGTTCACCGCGTCAAATGTATCAAAAACACCGGTTTATGAGGTGGCTGAAGATGTGGAGGGGTTAGTACCAATTTGGGCAATAAAACGTTTCAAAACGTATCTCGAAATTAACGTCTCATTAACCGTTTATTATCAAGCACTAAGGGAGTGAACGGGATGCATGACTTGATAGTAGTGAATAATTCGAATCGACTTCAAAACTTAGATCCTCGTCTTTTGGAAACTGCGAAAGATGTCATGAAAACCATCAAGCATGCCAAGTCCAAAAACACGAAGAAAGCCTATGACAGCGACTGGGAGGATTTTGTGCAGTGAAGCGTAATGTGTCTTATCTTCCATCTACGGCCGGGATGGTTGCGCTGTACATTCAATACCTGTCCAAAACACACAAAATGAGTACCATTCAACGACGGATGGCGGTGATTAACGCAAAACATCGCGAGGCGAACTATTAGGGTCTATAGTACCCGCCTCGAATCCCTGCACAGTGTTTGGCAAGGTATTGCGCGTACCAAGAGTGTGAAACAAGGCAAGAAGACTCCAACGTTGACGGACGACATTCGCGCTATGGTCGATACGCTGGATAACAGGCTGATTGGAATCCGAGACCGCGCAATGCGGTTACTTGGATTTGCGGGAGCCATTCGCTGGTCGGAACTGGCAACTCTCAATGTTGAGGATGTAGAGATTAAGCCGCAGAGGTTGTTCGTGACCATCCAACGGTCGAAAACGGTTCAACTCGGAGAAGGACAGGTTATTGGCATTCCATATGGCTCCACATACGAGACTCGCTCGGTACGATCCATACAATCGTGGGTTAAGGCGTCAGGTATTTCGGAAGGCGCGCTGTTTCGTTCTATTGACCATCACAGCAACATCGAGGAAAGGATACCAGATTACCAGATGACGCCGTGGCTAGAGTGGTCAAGAAATACGCAAAAGCTGCAGGACTCGATGCGAGCAGCAAATATGTTGGTCATAGTCTCCGGGCTGGACTCGTGACATCTGGAGCCTTGGCCGGGGCAACGCTAGAGGACATCGTACGCTAGACTCGACATGAGTCAGAGCATGTAGCACGCGGGTATGTACGCGTGGCCGATATGTTCAAAAACAATTTAGCCGCAAAGATTGGGCTATAAGGAAGTGGTAACAATTTGATTTACTTCATCCAAGCGATGAATGGCTGGAAGATTTTTTAAAGGTGTTTTGGATAATGTTTTGTAACCTAAATTATTCGATTTAGATTGTTTCAATGCCGTATGGCGTTAAGCATATTCCGATTAATTTAATTTCAGTAATTATCCCTATCAGTTCTGATGTTTGTTCGTTGATTCATTTCCTCTGGCAGATATAAACCACATATATACTAATTTCCTTTTTTGTGTTGTGTAAAAAGTTTGTCGGATATTAGAACATTTCTATGATGAAAACCGTCTAATTTTATGTAGTGGACTCTGGCATGATTAGATTTTGCATCTTATGAAAGGACTGAGATATTGTTATGAGAACCTGTCTAGGCATTCACCCACCCATTATGGATGACCATCAATTTGTAGGAGGTGTGTCAAATGCCACAACCCATCAATAGACAGGGTCGCTATATGGAAGGATTAGACGGACTTCGAGCTATTGCCGTACTAGCGGTGATTGCGTATCATCTCAATATACCTTGGATACCTGGTGGACTTTTGGGTGTTAGTGTGTTTTTTGTTCTTTCCGGATATCTGATTACAGATATACTTATTAATCAGTGGCGTCAGAACCGGCGCATTGGCTTGAAGGATTTTTGGGTTCGCCGTGCTCGGCGATTACTTCCTGCACTGCTAGTAATGATAGTAGGCGTTGTGACGTGGGTGACTCTATTTGACCGCTCTCAACTTACTATGTTGCGACAAGACGTTGTCGCCGCTGTGTTTTACATGAGCAATTGGTGGTACATATTTCATCATGTTTCTTATTTTCAAAGTTTCAGTCTGCAGCCTCTAAAGCATCTTTGGTCTCTGGCGGTGGAAGAACAGTTTTATTTGGTTTGGCCTATCCTATTGATTGTTGGACTGCGTTTGTTCCCCAGACGGGGTATCTTGGTTGTACTCACTTTGATAGGAGTCGTAGTTTCAGCTCTTTTGATGGCCATTTTATATCAACCTGGTATGGATCCAAGCCGGGTATATTATGGAACGGATACGCGGGCATTTGGTCTACTTATTGGGGCAGCATTGGCTATGGTATGGCCGAGTCAGAAGCTTGCACTATATGTGTCTCGAGGTACTAAGAACACCCTAGACGTGCTAGGGGTTGCTGCACTGATCGTTGTTTTCTCCATGCTTTG
>JAKADF010000031.1 GCA_021820805.1 Bacillota bacterium | reverse complement strand
TAGGAAGAAAACATGACGGCAATCCGGGCCTTAAAGTCCTATGGAAAGGACTCCGTCGGCTTGAGGATCTGACCACGATGTGGGAGATTCTCCACCCAACGTGATTTATGGGTAATGCTAAGGCCTACAGCCGGGGGATCTTGTATTCTTTAATACGGACGGCTCTCCATTCTCGCACGTGGGTATTTACATCGGAGATGGTGAGTTTATCTCTGCAACGTCGTCACGTAGTGTTTTGGTGAAAGAATTGGACGATCCTTATTACTGGGGTACTCGCTTCACTCGGGCGGTCAATCCCGGCATTTGATCGTTCGCAAAATTTTGTGTTGTATTTATCTGTGAAGCGGGAAAAGGGATGCGTGCAGGATCCTCTGTTCGAACAGTTGGTTTGTTTACTTTGGACCGTCAAATCGCCATCCCGCTTTCACGGTTTTCTGAATTTAAGGCGTCACACTACAAATCCACCAGAGTCTCCGAAAAGCGGTTCGTTTATTCAACGCTGGCAAACCCTCTTCTTAAACGTGAGCCTTTGACGATACAGTAAAGCCCAGAATAACTTCGATGGAAACCAGAATACTTTGGATCGTAAGAACTACATATGCATCAGCCATGCCAATCAGCATTGCGCTCATAGAAACACTCATCAGAGTAGCGGTGCAAGCTTCAATTGTATCTATGATGTTAAATCGTGTAAGCCAGAAAATCGGTAAACATATGGATACAACGGGAATGATAACGGAAAGACCTTTACTGCCAGTGGACAATTCAATAAACATGGCAAAAATGAAGGCGAGAGACATGCTGTTAATCATACAAATACGCATGGCTAAGCGGTTCTTTGTAATTTGCAGTTTAACAAATATTTGATAACAAACAAAAAAACCGATAATAGACCCAATAAAACTCACCAGTAGCAGCAATTTATTCACTCCCTATCCGAGTCGATACCCTGTACAGGTATATGCCATTCGTGTCATGATATGAGCACGAAAATTGCCGCTTCTGAAGTAGTTTTGGAGGTGAGTTTTTTTAGCAGCTGTACTTGTTCTTTGTAAATTTAGGGTATGACGCTTTTCTTTTCACGCCGATCCAGGATAAAAAGTATAATCGCAATCAATACCCCAATGATTACAATCGGCATAGATGTCCATTGAGCCGCATCCCAGTGAAACAGGAACCTTGGAGAATCACCCCGGAGCATCTCAAGCGCAAAACGGACCAGGTTGTAAGATACAAGGTAAAATAAAAATAGAAAACCTTTCGGCCAGCGCCTTTGTTTGAGAACGAGAAGTAATGCAAACAAAATAACGTCGGCTTGGCCTTCCCATACCTCTGCGGGCCACAAGGGCTGATTTCCGTAGGTCTGATGTGCCAGCGTACTAGCAGGATAAAGAAGTCCAAAGGCGTGGTGGGTGGGGCTACCAAATGCGTCCCCATTCATTAAATTCGCATCTCTGCCGATACTTTGCCCAAGTAAAATACCGGGTGCCAGTAAATCTGCAAACTTCAAAAAATCGAGCTTGTTGCGCCAGATGTACCACGCACCGACTAGGGATGCCCCGGCAATTCCTCCCTGAATAGATAACCCACCATGCCAAACGGCAATGATTTCAGCAGGGTTCTTGGAGTAAAAGCTCCAGTCAAAGAAAAAAACTTGCCAGAAACGTGCACCAACAATTCCTCCTAGTAGGAGCCATGGAGCAAGATTCCACAGGTGTGGAACAAGATTTTTTTGATTGTCGGCGTGCGCAAAATAAAGTGTAACGCCAAGGCCGAGTAGAAAGGCCAATGCAAAAATTGTGCTATAGGCACGTATGGGAAATGTTCCAACCCAAAACCAATATTGATGCATAAAGTTACCACCTTTTTAAATAATGGGGGGCTTATAACGAATCATTTGACTTGTAATGTGCCATACATGCCTTTTTGTGCATGGCCGGGTACTGGACACAGGTAGTAATAGGTTCCGGGTTGGAGACTGAATTGTCCAGAACGGGTGTAATACTGTGCCGTTGCCGCAGATTTGGTGGTTGGGTGGGGCATAGGCATAAGTAAAAAATCATTGTTGATGTTCATCATGGGCATTGCCGAATAAGGTGGACTTGTCCGAGTGATTTCAAGTCCGTGTAGCTCATCTGGATCTGTGTTTACGACAGTGAGCTGAACATTTGAATTCTGAGGAACCACAAGAGTCGGATTAACGAGCCCGTCAATTTCAAAAGTCATATCCGGTTTTCCGCTTGGTGATGCGAGTGCAACAATATTTATTTGCCCACCAGTGTATGTAACGGTGTTACCTTTTTTATCAATGGATGCACCCTGTTCACCTCTAAACACAAGTTGGTCTAGTCCTGCTTTTCCAATCAGTTTTGTACCATTCGTCATTCCTTGTCCCATCATTTGGTCCATATTATTCATCATGCTACCATTACTCATCATCCCGCCACCGCCCATCATTCTACCCATGAACCCAAATGGATTAGAACGACTGGAGAAAATCATTCCGCCTATAAACGAAACCAAAATTAACAGAATGACGCTGATGACGAGAAGCAAGACTGTAAGAGAATTCTTCTTTTTGTTTTCCGTCAATGTGTTTGTCTCCTTACGATTAGACTTTTTCGCATTGTAAGGGACAAATGTGAAGAAAGTATGTAGAAGTTGGGATAAGTGGGTATCTGGGTATGGAGCTAATACGATGCTTCATTACTTAGGGATTGCACGAATCGAACGAAAAACATCAAAAAAGGCAACGTTTTTTATCTCTCTAGTAGGGAAACCAGCCAAGTCGAGGTTTTCAATTGTCCTGCGGTTGACATTGGCACCTGTCAGCCGGACGGTTAAAGGGTTCAGTGCATGAAGCAGTAAGGCTAGGGCACCGTGTTCGCTTAACATGTGTTCGATCATTAAGAGCTGCCCGTCTGGTTTGAGCACCCGTCGAATTTCTTTAAGCCCTTCAACTGGATTCGGGACTGAGCAAAAAACGCATGTGGATACAACCGTATCAAATGTATTGTCAGGAAACGCGAGGGCTTGTATGTCCATTTCCATTAGTGTTATATCTGCGGGGCAATCACTTACTTTTTGCCTGGCGTATGAAAGCATCCGAGGGCTAAAATCTATGCCGGTAACATGTAGTCCAGCCGGGTAGTAGGCAAGATTTGCCCCAGTTCCGACGCCGACTTCGAGTATTTCTCCTCGTACATGACTGAATAAATCCTTGCGCCAACTCTCCTTTGCCATTGCGTCCATTCTGCTGAAGAAAGGTGCTATTCGGTCGTACCTATGACGAATTGTTTCTGTCAGGTTGCGCATTTATATCCCTCTTTCCAGTCATAATAAGTCACGTAGAAACGATATACACTGTGAGAAATAATTTGAAGTTTTGTTAAGAATCAAACTGTATGATTTTGCCTTATAAGAATCACTTTGAATGTCTTTCCATGTTTGGATGAACGAGTCGGAAACTCTACGTAAGAAGGCTTCTCTTCGGTAACGAAACCATTAAGAAGGACACCTGCCGGGGCGTCCTCAATATGAATCAGTATCCACTTAAATTGCTAAGCCTCCAATTTAACTCGACTTTTGCGCTAAAACCTGGTTTAGTGTTTGATCCAGTTGATCCTTTGTAACGGGCCCTGGGTATGACCAGATAACCATGCCGGTAGATGAAATGATTACCGTTTCCGGGTGCCCTGCGATACCATACTGGCTCGCCAATGTATTTCCTTTATCGAGAATTACCGGAAAGCCGATATTGTATTTCTTAATAAAACCTTTCACGCCGTCCATCGAATCTTCCCCGATGGCATCAACACCTATAAATTGCGCTTTACCAGAGTATTGTTTTGACGCCGATACGAAATCCGGCATTTCCTCATTACAGGGTGGGCACCAAGATGCAAAGTAGTTGATTACAATGGGTTCTTTTTTGCTTAGTAGCTCCTGCAACGACACGTTTTTACCACCAACCGTTGGCATAGTAAACTGCGGTGCTTTGACTGCGGCAGGTTCAGTCTGAGTTTGACTCTGATCTTGGCTTTGACTTGTTGCGCTGCTGGCCGCTGTATCGCCAGCACTTGAGCCAGATGTATTTTGAACCGGGTTCACGGCGCCGCAACCAAGTATTAGAGCTGACAGGCTTACAACTGAGAATATCGTTTTCGTTATTCCGCTCGCTTTCAAGACGGAATCGCCTCCTAAAAAGCATGCGTTTCTTTTAGCGTAGCACACTTTGTAGAAGGTGAACTTTGATTGAAGTCATATTCAGTGGATTTCTACGTTTTGTGGACGTGTTTTTGGTGTCTGTCCAAATGATAATTATTTCTGGCATTTATATCCTTCTCAAGTTCGTCATACTGTGCCTGTAGATTCTCTATTTTATCTCTTAAATCGGCCATTTCATCTTCCCTAGAGTTAAACTTTCGACCATGATCACTATGCATGGAGTGATTTCCATGTCCGCCGTGCATTCCTTTCATCATAAATACCATCATAAGAGGACACGCAACGACTGCGGCAACCGTTAGAAGTGTTTGTAAAATAGGAATTGCCTCCTTGTCAGAGTAATATGTCCTACTCGAGCAGCAGTGTTTATAAACACCAGTTATTTGCCGTGATCAAAATTGTCGATTATTTTTTTAGATGTTGTTTCATTTTCTCGAAAGTTTCGAAGTCAATATCGCCCCGTGCGAACCGCTCCTGTAGAATTTGTTCAGCTCCAGAACTCGTGGTGTGGTGTTTACCAGCGGTTTTTTTTAGATCATGGAAAATGAAATACACAACCGTAACAAGAATGACGACCCATAGCAGCATCATAAAGAATCCACCGAGCATTCCAATCCCAGAAAAGCCATACATCACGGTTATTCAACCCCCGGTATAAGAAGTTTTTCTGCTGAGTCTTGGTAACGTAGTGTAAAGTGGGAAAGGGGCTGAGATTCAGCCCCAAATAGACCTTTCCTACTTCTGAGATTGCCCTTGTTGACCCATGTAATTATTACAAGCTTGAACCATTGCTTGACCTTGTAGGGAGCTTAGCGCCTGTTGCATCATTTGCTGTGATTGTTGCGGCATCACTGTTGTTTGCGGGGTACTGGAAGCAAATACGTTTGGTAATGTGAGACCCCCAATTGCCATACCGATTGCAAGAACGGGTAAAGTCCATAAGGTCTTTTTAAACATTTAAATCGCTGTCCTTTCGGGAGTTAGATTTCTTTTATTAGCTTTGTTATAAAGCGTAATTGTGGAGAAACCGTGCAGATGATGTGACGGATTTGAAAACGAGTCACATGGTGGGGGGATTTTTATGAAGAAGATCCTGATTGTAGATGACGAAGCCAAGATGCGAAGTCTCATTCGGATTTACTTGCAAAATGCAGGGTATTCCGTAGAAGATGCAGCAGATGGGCAAGAGGCACTTCGTATTTTCGAACAATTGCGACCTCATGTTGTTATTTTGGATATTATGATGCCGGGAATGAATGGCATTGAGACGTGCAACCGAATTCGAGATAAAGCTCCGGAGATTCCCATTTTGATGCTAACGGCACGGACAACCGTAGATGATAAAGTATTAGGTTTATCTGAGGGGGCAGATGACTATCTGACGAAACCGTTTGATGGACGAGAACTTGTCGCTCGGGTACAAGCATTAATTCGAAGAGCCTATTCGAGCGAAGACGAAAAAATAACATTTAAAGAAATTGGACTTGTCATCGATGTAATGGGGAGGACTGTGATGGTTGGCACTGAGAACGTTTCGCTTACACCAAAGGAATTTGATTTAATTTTGCTCCTTGCAGGTCGCCCCGGGCGAACATTCCCTAGAGAAGAGATTCTCGAGCGGGTTTGGCCATATGAATTTGAAGGGGAAGCACGCACTGTGGATAGTCACGTAAAAAATATTCGTGAAAAGCTACGGGCAGCGGGTATTGGGCAGAATCCCCTAAAAACGGTATGGGGAGTTGGGTACAAGTTCGAGGTGAAACCATGATACGCAGAAATATTGCAGCAAAAATTGGACTGGCAATCATGGGCCTCATTTTAGCAGTTTCGATTATTCAATATTTGGCCCTTAGTCAATTGTTGAAAAATGCATTTTATCAGGAGGCAGGGACTGAACTACTCGATCAAGGTCAGCAATATGCGAACATGTCGTCCATGGGTGGGACCATGATGATGCAGATGCTGTGCGATACGGCGGATGCCTCACTTGTCATGATGAACAAGGGCGAAAGTGTGATTACTGCCTCGCCCTCCATACGTTTGTTGAAACCAAACAACACGGATGGCACTCTCATCCGTACTGCATTATCTGGCAAAAAAGACATTCACGTGGGGTATAGTCAATTGTTTAGTAAAAGTGGCCTTGTTGCTGCAGTACCAATTAAAAACCAGGGGCAGGTTACCGGTGCAATTCTTCTGTTTCGCCCCGAGGGTGTGGTCGAGAGTGCTTTTCACCACGTTGAATGGTTACTTGTTGTTGCTGGCCTTGGTGGGATTCTTGTCGCTCTAGGGATGACTGTGATTCTGTCAAAACGTCTGGCAAGCCCGCTTCAACAGATGGCGCTAGTTGCTAGAGAGATGAGTGGTGGAAACTATACAGCAGAGGTTCCGGTTGGAGGGGAAGACGAAGTTGGGAAACTAGGTGCCGCAATCAATGAGTTGGCCGCTAATCTTCACCATTTGGATACATCACGCAAGGTGTTTCTTGCGGATGTCGCGCATGAGCTCCGTACTCCAATGAGTTATATTCGTGGCTACAGTCAAGTCCTCGTGGAAGGACTCGTGAACTCGCCAGAAGAGACTAGGAATTATGTTCAAATTATTCACGACGAATCAATGCGACTTGAAACTCTCGTCAATGACCTTTTTGTCCTCGCTCAAGCGGATGCCGAGATGTTGAAAATTGAAAAGCAGCCTGTGCAGCTTGCGGACCTGATTAAGTCTGTCACATTGCGAATGCAAAAAAAAGCTGAAGATAAAGGAATTACAATTCGGACACGAATTTCTCCATTACCAAGTTTTGAGGCGGATCCGGTTCGTCTTGAACAGGTATTAGTAAATCTTGTTGACAACGCAATTCGTTATACTCCAACTAGTGGGAAGATCGAAATCAGTCAGCAAAGATTAGGCGACTTTGTGCAGGTTGTAGTTTCAGATACCGGCGTTGGCATCCCGAAAGACGACTTGCCTTATATTTGGGATCGCCTTTATCGAGTTGAGAAGTCTCGTTCCAGAGCCGGCGGTGGAACTGGACTTGGCCTTTCAATTGTAAAGCAAATTGTTGAAGCTCATGGTGGGACTGTGCATGTCGAGAGCGCTGAAAACGTCGGAACTGCGATTTCATTTCAAATTCCGTGTTATAAGTCTGAAAGCTCAATAAACAAACGTTAAGCGTCCCATTATGTTTTTATTTTCCCCATACTTTCTTCACATATGTTTCTTAGAGTAGAGAAAGAGGGGAGATGAACCGATTGAAACACAAAGATTGGTTCATTGCGAGTGGGTTTGTGGCACTGGGTATTGTTCTTTTGACAGTAGCAAGTATTGCTATGCGACCAATGGGAATGGGCATGAGTATGGTGATGATTTGGGGTATGTTCGTTCCCTGGCTGATCCCGATAATTTTGTTTTTGTTTGTTCTATGTTTTAGTGGGTGGGCTGTTTCAACCGTTACCCATATGCTGAACCGTCGTGAGTGTCCATCTTGTGGCCGACGGGTTAGACACAGCTGGAAGAACTGTCCGAATTGTGGTTCATCTCTTAATGAGCCAAAACGAGAAAGTGGCACTCGAAATCCCAAGTAATGACTATCTGGCATGGCTTAGAAGTTACGATGTTTTGACCGTTCTCTCGGATACCCTTAATCACCATTCGATACTTCGAAATAAACTATGGACCACAGCAATATGAAGAATGTGTCCAAATAACCAAAAAGGGGGGCTATGCCCCCCAACGCTCCTATGCGGTCGTCGGTTTACGAATATGTGGACTGTGTTTGGATCGATACTGGTCGTCTAGGACCAACCGCATCCGCTGATACTCTTCCACGGTAATCTCTCCTCGTGCCAATCTTTCGTTGAGAATGTCAATCGGAGAATTCCTCTGTTCCTCGACAGGCTCAGGGAAAGGGACACCCATCGGTATGTGATGTCCAAAATGTCCCCTGCTGTGTCCACAACACATCTTAATCACCTCCGTTTCCGGCCTCAAGAGGCTGGTTCGTTGGATTCAGATTGAATTTCTTGCTTCAGTTTTGCCATGGCATCTTCAACTTCCGAATTTAACTGTGTTTTTTTAAGTTGATCCATTTCATAAGACAGTGAGGACGTCATTGCAGTGTAGGCTGCTTGAGCTTCGGCCTCTCGACGTTCCACTTTTGTTTCCATCCGATCAAATTTCGTAAGCGGATCGTCCTTGCCAAGGCCAGTAACAGCGTCGGCAGCTTCCTTTTGTGCCATTGCACGTCGATTTCGATGAACTAAGTCATCCCGACGGTCTTTCGCTTCGACAAGCTTTTGCTCCAATAGCTGGTATTGTTCCTTCATCTGCACAGAGGTCTGTTCAGCATTTATCCGCTCAGATTGTAATTGTTCCAAACGTTTTTTTTCCATCTGTTCGGATTGAAGCGCTTTTTGGGCCAGGTCTTCGCGATTTTGCTGCAGAGCCAGTTTTGCTTTACCATGCCAATCTGCAATAGCTGCCTCACAAGTCCGTATACGATCCATGATAAGGATTCTCTCGGCTTCAAAGCGATTCACTTCGACAGAAAACTGCCGGAGATTTTCAGTGGCATCGTCAATGTACAAATTCAGACTCTTTTCCGGGTCTTCGGCCTTGTTTATAAGGTCATTTAGATTCGCTCGGACGAGGTCCTTGAGTCGCGATATAAGCGACATGCTACTCCTTCCTTTCGAGTAAAAGAGGTAGGTCGGGATTCAACCTTCGTGAACACTGTAAACGAAATATGTGTAGAAATTGTGTAAAAACGAGCCGTCGGTTAATCTTCACAATAATGTCGGGAATCGGCTTTGCCAAACGTGGATTGCGTAATAAAACGTCCCGGTGCGCCATCTTCCCCATAATCCCAGACAAAGACATGCCCAGTAGGGATAAACTTTCCGATAACCTCGACGGGACCATGAATGACCTTGTATACCGGCTGAAAGGGACAACAATACCAATAGCCGTCTTCTTCGATTTGACCCGCTGCTACAAGCTCTTCGACCATTCTCTCATACTCTCGTTCAACGTCAGTGACCGTATGTTTGACCCATAATTCAGCCAAATCAACTTGAGCCCGCGTGTACTCTCCGGATTGACGAATCTCCCGAAGAGCGATACGCGAAGTCACCTTGAACAAATCACGCGAATCGAGTCTACTTTTCTTTTTTCCAACACTTTCCGGGGGCTGATCCAGTAAGGTCGGGTCCTCCAGAGCTTGGGCAATCAAGAAATAGGCAGTTAAGGCAGAACCATACTGTTCTTCGGCCTCCTCATGGCTCTGAGATGACACACGTTGACCACCGACAATCGAACCAATAATGGC
The DNA here is from genome assembly GCA_021820805.1 of Bacillota bacterium. Next base: position 3,900 of record JAKADF010000031.1, on the reverse strand, counting down.
GTCACCCGATTGCCGGCGTGTCCGAGCCTCTTCATACAACAGGATAACCCGTCTATAATGATCAGCCCTTGTACGGGCAAACACTATCTTGTCCCTTACAAGGTTTTCCATCTCATCTGCGGCTCGTCTCATCCCTGCCAAATGCTCAATGGGACATGTTCCACTTGATTCTTCCCGATCTCCAAGTAGAATCGGTACTCTGATTTTGGAACTTCCAGCAAAGGACGACTCTTGCCGCGCAGCGATTAACAGATCCGGGATACGCTCATACCAAGCCTCCGCTTGTTCGTGGGTCACAATTGGAACGGGTTTTGACGGTCGTTTTTCGCTTGGGAATGCATCCCGTAATAAGGCATCGCCCATCACCTGAAGACTTTTGGCCGCACGCAGGAAAACTCGTGCGCGAACATTCATAGTGTCCACAAGTTCTACTTCAACTTCAAAGACTTGTTCACCAAGTCTTTTGTAACCAGATAAATGTTCGAGCGTGCACATTCGCTTACCAGTAAAAGTTTCACGAAATCGATCAAACAGAGTCATCTTTTTACACCTCTTTTGACACGGTGGAGATATTCCTTTTGCTTTTTATAGTGCATGGCGAACGGCTTAAATGGTTAATCCTTGCGCCATCTACCGCGAAAAACTAAACGCTGGGTTCAGATTACACTGTAGTTATGGAGAAAGTTTGTGCAACACGAGTTCGACTGCAGGTTTTGAGCGTACAATTTTTTCAGAGCAACCTTCGACTGACGACTCCCGACCGTCGAAGTGATGTGGACTAAGACTGATGATTTTCTCAGGATATTTCGAATTTGAAGATTCGTAGTGGAATCTCAAGTACTTAAATTCTTTACTCTTGTTGGGTGGATTTACAGCTACCAATTTTCAGGCTTTCGCCTGGCTCGGGTTCAGGCAAATGGATGTAGCATGAACCTTCAACTTCTACTTTATTTTGTAATCCATCCCGCAATTACACGGCAAGAATACGAACTCTTCGATGCCACGCGCATCGCATATCATTTTGCAAGCATATTTGAGGGGATTATGCGTTTATAAAAGTTTATTTTGTCCGAAAATATGATTGAAACATCGAGATTAATTGTGTAAATTCAACGTATGAGACGGATTTGTCCGAAATGAGGAATTGAAATGCGCATGTCGTTAGTTGTGGAATTGGTAAGAGCTCACAAGGATGGAGATAATAAACGATTTGCCGATATTGTTAGTCAAATTGCATTGGACGAAGAACGCAAAGGCAACGGCACGATTGCAAGCCAGCTTCGTGAAAGTAACAGCATGAAGGTAAAACAGTCCTCAACATCAATACCGATAAACCCAATGTTTGCTGCTTCAAGTGTAGCTGTCCAGAAGCACCCGCTAAAAGATAGAGATAGTTCATTAGAACTGATTGACTGGATCGAACCATCATGTCAATTTTCTGATTTATCTTTAGCAGCAGATGTTATGGAAGCATTAGAACAAATTTTAGTGGAGGACCAGCATTCTAATCGGCTGAAGTTACTTCGATTACAGCCGACCCGGCGTTTATTACTTTTTGGCCCCCCTGGATGTGGAAAAACGTCTGTAGCATTTGCGCTCGCTTACGAACTCAACAGACCGTTGGCATACGTTAGACTCGACGCTTTAATATCATCTTTTCTTGGCCAAACTGGCAACAATATCAGGCGAGTATTTGATGCCGTTAAGGGCACGAATGCGATTCTTTTTCTTGACGAGTTTGACGCAATAGGGAAAAAACGGGATGACAATTTTGAGCTTGGTGAGCTCAAACGAGTTGTAACCACATTGTTACAAAACTTTGACTTTCTCCCTCGTGACCAGCTGTTGATAGCAGCCACAAATCATGAACACCTCTTGGACGAAGCTATATGGAGAAGGTTCGACGCTTGGATTAGAATAGATTTTCCGAATAAAAAGCAAAGAGAACAGATCCTTCGGAACAAGCTTCAGGACTATCCAATTGGCCGCATCAATTGGTCACTGTTAGTTGAAATGACGGAAGGGTTAAATTGCGCGATAATAGAGAATACACTTGCACGTGTCTTAAAACGTGCCTTAGTAAATGATGGTAAACCGAAGATTGAAACAGATGACATTATAGCTGGTTTTATAACAAACACCATGGTGTCCAAACAAATCGCACACGGGGAATTGGGTGACCATGCTCTGGAGTATGCTCGTGAACTTCGGGAAAAAGGGATTTCGCTGCGAGCAATATCGAAAGCTCTTGGGGTAGCAAAGTCCACTTTGTCAGATAATTTAAAGGAGGATTAAGATGGATAATGATCGCAAAGAACATTTTTTAGTTCCCGATGACCAAGTGGAGCGGCTAGATCATACGTTAAGAGGCCGTAACCCGGAACGGGACATACTTCACACTGAACATGGACAGCTGCTTATAAGGAATCTCTCAAACATTGAATCGTTCCATAAACGGAACGCGGGTGCATTGTCTAGCGAATTTGTTGTTTATAAAGTTGTTCTGGCGCCTAAAATGCACCTTCATAACAAGCAGACACGGGAGTTCTTGGAGGCGAGCGGCGTTCGAATTCACGCGGTTAAAAACGATAGAACCGCAGTAGTATCGACTCCTACTGAAAAATGGAATCGACTGCAAAGCCGACTTGAGCAATATACACATCATCGCTCATACGGTGAATTTCAGCACATCGAGGAGTTCACCCCTTGGGACGCAGGTGATAAAGCTTCTGAAAATATAAAGAGAATTCTTAATAGCGAAAAGCTGCCAGCCGATCCGGTTGATATTCAAATTGCTCTTTTGCCTAACATGACAAAAGAGCAGCAACAACAGGTGATTGGATTCGTCAAACAAAGGACTATATCGGAACAGGGGGAAATAGTCGAAGAGCCTTATTATCTTCAAGATGGTACGCCAGTTATTCGAGTACAGATCGCGGCGTCGGCAATACCATTTATCGCATCCGAAGAGACTGTATACCGTGTTGTGAAGACCGATTTTTTTAGCTCAGGGGCTCCTTCAAGTCCAAGCATTCAGATTTCACATTGTACGGTTGGCCCAGGTATTAACCCATCGGATCTTCCGACAGTGGTGGTGCTCGATTCCGGGATTGGCTTTCCGCAAAACTTAGAGCCGTTTGTCGTTGAACATTGGATTGCTGCAGGTGTATCTGGGGGGAAAAGTGTGCACGGAACGGGAGTCGCTGCCCGAGTGATGTTTGGCAGTGATTTAGGGAATCAAGTGCATTCCGGGATCTTAATGCCTCGGGTGAACGTAATTGATGCACAAATTAGTGACGGAAAGCCGATGTCTCCAAAGGAGTTCATCGATCGAATTACGGCTGCTGTAATCCGTTTTAAGGACCGTGCTCAAATCTTCAATCTTTCATATAATTCTAATTCCTCGATAGACGGTGATGATATAAGTTTTATCGCAGCCGATATAGACTCTTTGTCGACCGGTTATGGAGTACAGTTTGTTATTTCCGCAGGAAACCACGAACTTCTCAAAGTATACTCCTCGTTGGATGAAATACTCGATGATGACGATAGCCGCATAGCATCGCCGGCAGACGCCGTTTTAGCTATTACGGTTGGGTCCATCATGACAGAGGACAAGCCTGATAGTATTTCTGCGAAAAATGAAGTATCTCCGTTTTCGAGAATTGGACCTGGATTTGCAGGTATTACCAAACCAGACGTGGTTGCCCCTGGCGGCTCGTGCCGTATCAATATGGTAAATGGTAATCGCCAGATAGAGATGATTGATTCAAAATGTGCTCAGGTTCTTCAACCCGGGGGAAAGCTTGGATTTGACATTGGAACAAGCTATGCAGCCCCTATCGTTGCTGGAGATTTGGCAGAAATTTTCCACCATATCGAAGGTGTACAGAATTCATT
>JAKADF010000030.1 GCA_021820805.1 Bacillota bacterium | reverse complement strand
TAATCTCCAATCGCGGGGCGTAGGTAATTGATTTTTAATTCTACCGTTGTTGATAACTGTTCTTCAGAAAGTGTGGAACGAATTGCAGAACCAGTCGATGCATCTACTAATGAAGCTAGTACACCGCCGTGTACTACTCCCCTTCGTTGAAGCAAATGGTGTGTAATGAGAATTTTCACTTCTGCATATCCTGGTTCGATAATCTCTTCTGTCATCCCAATGTAATCCCAAAAGGGGCTCATACCTGGTTCTGTTTTTCTCACAATGATAGACCTCCCGAATTTTGCCTTCGCAAGAATCGACTGTACTCAACTAATGATTTCATAACCGCGACAACTCTTTCTGGTGTTGAATAGACAGGCATACTTGCTTCCTGGTATATAGACATTGCTTTTGCTGCAATATTATTTGCTCCAATGCGACCTACGACAATCGGCTTATTATGATGTTGAAATACATCCAGAATGGCTTTTGCAATAACACTAGCTCCCGGATCAGCATTTGTTGTTAATTGAACGATTACACCATCAATGCCCTGCTCTTCGATAATCGTTTCAAGTACTTTTTTGAACATCTCCGGTTTGGCTATTATCTCTGCCGTCACATCAATTGGGTTTTGTGCATGGCCAAATGCGGGAATCAGTTTTTTTATCGCCTCAATATTCGAAAACTCGGGCAACAAAAGACCACTGTCAGCTAAGTGGTCTGCTAAAACACTACATGCTCCGCCAGATGCAGTAACAACACCGATTCTATTCCCGCTAGGTAACGGTTAAACGGTAAAAGCCTGCGCTGCGTCGATAAGTTCCTCGATATGATTCAAGCGGATCACGCCAAACTTTTTAAAGGCAGCAGAATAGGCATTATCATCCCCGGCTATCGAACCTGTATGAGACGAAACTGCTTTTCTGCCCGTGGAAGAGCGCCCTGTCTTATAAACTAAAACAGGTTTCCATCTTAATAGAGCCTTACGAGCCACATGCTCAAATGCTGTATAAACATGCCTGTCCGGGCTCAAAATACCAAGTGAATTAGGTCCTAAAAGACGAATATTCCCTTCTTTACACAGGGAAATTATCTCTTGCTGCAAAGATTTTTCTTCTTCACCTGCTTTGGCAAATCCTGAAGAATAAACAATCGCTGCTTTCACTTGTACAGCAATACAATCTTCTAGAACTTTTGCTACAAATTTCGATTCAACTATGATACACGCTAAGTCAATCTTATCTGGAATATCCCGCAGACTTGGATAAGCTTTATAACCTTTTATCTCATCTGCCGTGGGATTCACAGGATATATTTTTCCCGGAAATCTATTCTCTGTGATATATCGAAAGAGTCTTCCTCCATTTTTGCGTTCATTCGATGAAGCACCTATCACTGCTATAGATTCTGGGTTTAACATCTGCAAAATGGCTTCGAGATTTGGCCTTTGATTGCTTTCCTTTATAGATAATTGGTTCAAAACTATACGAACGTCACAAATCGTCGCGCAATCCAGCGTAAAAATTACAAATTGACTGCTGTCTGCTTCAAGGGAATAACGAAGAATACAAAACGGCTACAAGCTCTTATAAAGTATTTGCAAAATAGTCTTTCGCTGTTTGTAAACAGTGCCTAGCAAATTCCTCATACCCTAACTCTTTCGCACGCACAGCGTGAGGAATCTCTAAAGAATAGGGAATATCAGGCAGCCGTTTCAGTATAGACGCCACATTAATGTCTCCTTCGCCTAAGTATAGGCGTTCCTCACGTGCAGTATAAATCAAACCTTCTTTTGTAAAAGGAATCTCTTTAGTTGCATCACAAACATGTGCATAGTGGAATCTTTCCGGCGGTACTTGATCTAACTCTTCCAACGGCACACGAGAACGGTTAAAATGAAGGGTATCAACTAGAATTCCCCCGTTGTCGCAGTCAGCTTCACGAACAATATCCGCAGCTTGCCCGAATGTCGCAACATTGTACCAAGTAATGAATTCCAAGTCTATTGTCAATCCGAACGGCTTTGCTAAATCACATAGTTGAGTGAAACAATCAATGATAAAATTGCGATTATCAGTAGAAGCCGTTGTAAGAACATGACGCCCTCCTAATTCTGCAGCTGCTTCAAAGGCTGGCAGATAAACTTTCGGATCTACTCCATCGTAGATACGAGCCATTTCGATGTCTAAAAGTTGAACACCTGTTTCAACTAGAGCAGTTTTCGTTTCCCTGTACATCGCCTTATTTTTAGCTAATGGATATTGAGGCTCGTTCTCTGTCCCAAGCCCTATTGTCCGGAAACTGACGAAATCATAACCACAGCGTGCAGCAATATACGTCATCTCTGCAGGAGTTGAGCCAAGTACAGTAAGGTGAGCGAGTGAAAATTTTCTTTCCATTTTACCCCTCCGTATAACCTTATTAGCAAAAATGATACCAATAACAATCAGCAGACAGACTGATGCCTTTATCTATTTTCCGGTTCTTATTTTGGTCTCACGAGTGAAAAAATTCGACCTAAGGTTGAATAGTTGCTTCCAGCCAGGCGACTCACTGGTTTTAATTTCATCGGATCAATTCGCCCGTTTTGGAATAAATCCTCGTCAATATGAAAGCGAAGAACACGTCCAATTAACAGGTCACAGCTGGTGTCATCCGTACCGAGGGGAATTGACCTCTCTAGTTCACATTCCATCCTGATTTTTGACTCTTTCACACCTGGCACCTCAATGGACGTGCTTAATACTGGTGTTAAACCCACGATATCCACTTCGCTTACATCAGCGGGTAAATGAGCGGATGTCTGATTAATCGCTTCAATGTTCAATTCATCGCAGATATGAACTACAAACGCCTTTCTGTAAACAGCATTCCTAGCGGTATCCTTCTGAATTCCATTCATGCGCCCGATAGAGATAGAAACCATTGGTGGATTGGATGATACGACGTTAAAATAGCTGAACGGTGCTGCGTTTAAGACACCTTTTTCGGACAGTGTAGTAACAAATGCAATCGGTCTTGGGATGATGCTCCCAATTAAAAATTTGTATGCATCCCTTTCAGCCATCGTTGTTGCATCTATGGATAACATTGTTATCATCACACTCCCTAAGAGTTCTGCTCCCCTATTTGATAGAGCACCGTCTAGTATCTAAATTACAGTGAAAATTACCGCATCTATACTTTTGCTATCTAAAGTTCCGAATGATTCGTTAGTCCACAGCTGCTTTCATGTAATAAAAAGCGGTCCAAAATGGACCGCAAATATAGTGGAACAATTAACTGACCAGCCTGCAACAAATGTTCACACAGCCTAAAGTACTAAAAAATCAGGCCAGAAGTAACAGATCTATAGCACTTCTTGCTTTAATTTACACATTGTAACGTAAATGTTTGCCGGCCCATCTCCAGTATTCATAAATCCTACTTTTTCCGTTCCATCGATATGAATCGTATCGCCAGCTTCCACATTTATTTCTTCACCGCTTATAATAAACTTTCCATTTCCTTGAATAACCAAAAAGTATAAATGCGAACCTAGATGATAATGCTCTGGCATTCTCTGACCGGGCAATAAATTCAAGACAAAAGTTGTTACATCCTCACCTTCAAAAATATTAACTTTGGAAAACCGTCTTTCTCTGTATTGTATGAATGAGCCAATTGACTGTTTTTCCATTTGGCTTCCCCCCAGGATGACTGAACTAATATTTATGTCTAATACTTTTTGTGACAATCGATTTAAATATAACTAAAAAATATATCTAAAGTATATTACTATCTCTCCTTCTGTGAGACAAACTACAAAATTATATTTGTGTAAAAAACTTTTTAAACAAATTGAATACGACATTTTTAAAAATCGTACGATAAAGAACCAAATTTTCGATATGTTTTGACTGTTCAAATGTGTATAATTCACTTACATTATTTATTGGATAGTTTTGAGCTATGCTGGCAAATCGCTCTAAAATTTTCTACTTAGGAAACAACTTGATTTTGGTGTCTGAAGGGGGGACAGACATATGGCGAAGGTGAATCAACAAATCGCCAGTAAATTGCCAGCGTATTCACAATGCAGTCCATAGTAAGCGAGAAACATGAGCCTGTTAAAGGAGTGACAATGTGAGCAACTTAGCAATCAATGACGCCCCAATTGCGGCGCAAAATCCGGTAAGTGTTCTAAGTCACTGGGTCAACCGTATCGTTGTTGTCGTAACCATCGCAATGATGGCAGTGATGATTGCTGACGTATTTCTGCAGGTTTTGTATCGCTATGTGCTGAACGATTCACTCGCTTGGTCAGATGAGTTCGGAAGGTATTTGTTTTTTTGGATTATCTTTCTCGGTGCGTCCATAGGCGTTAAGGAAAATAAAAATCCATCCTTCGGCAGTGTTGTACACGCGCTTCCAGGTAAAGCTCGAAACACCGTAATCCTAGTTGCTCGCTGCGCAATTCTTGGTTATCTCACACTTGTTTTCCTAATGACTTTGCGGGTTCTTCCAACCGTTTCATTATCGCTGGCAGCGGCACTTCGAATTCCAATGTCGTACATCTATTATATTTTCATTATTTTTGCAGTTGTCAGCGCCATTCATATCTTGTCGTTTATCTTTGAGGACTGGCGCGGCGTTCCGATTGTCGGCTGGGTGCTCGGTGCTCTTGTCCTTGCTGCAATCATCTACATAGGTTCAGTTGGACCGATGCAGCATATGCACTTAAATTTCCCACTGGTACTCGTGATTTCTCTCTTGTTGTTCTTCGCGCTAGGAATCCCAATCGCTTTTGTGCTTGGTCTCGTGTCAGTGGCACTCGTATACTTTAGCACATCGATCCCGATGGATATTCTTCCTCAGCGCATGTACTTAGTTGCCGAAAACTTTTCGCTAATGGCGATACCATTCTTCATGTTCACTGGTGCACTAATGCAAGTAGGCGGCGTAGCGGAACGCTTAGTTCGGTTGGCAACGGCGCTGCTTGGCTGGGTACGCGGAGGTTTAGGTTACGTAGACATTTTGATCAGCGCTTTCTTCGCAGACATTTCCGGTTCAGCTGTGGCAGACACAGCTGCAATAGGTTCCGTTATGCTACCAGGTATGATTGAGCGCGGTTACGAAAAGCCGTTTGCAACTGCTTTGCAGTCGGCTAACGGTACACTTGGTGTGATGATTCCGCCTAGTATCACAACGATTTTATTTGCAATCACTGCTAACGTATCAGTTGTGCAGATGTTCTTATCGAGCTTTCTGCCGGCATTTCTCGTTATGATATCGTTCGCTATCGTTAACTTTATCGTCGCAAAAAAGCGCAATTACCCACGTCTTCCAAGACCTGCTGCATCGGAAGTATGGGTTGCTTTCAAACGAGGTTTCTTCCCGCTGTGGACACCAATCATCATCCTTGGCGGTATTCTTTCCGGTATCTTCACGCCTACAGAAGCAGGCGTCATTGCCGTTTTCTATACTTTGATTATGCTCTTTTTCCAACGAGAGTTGAAATGGAAAACGCTATATTTAGCATTTATAGAAGGTATCCATGGAACCTCTCGAGTGATGTTGATTGTTGCAAGCGCCTTTGTTCTTGGTTGGCTGCTCATCGTAAGCCAATTGTCGCAGACGATTGCAACAGGTATGTTTTCGTTGTCACATAATAAAATAATCATTCTGATTATCGTTAATGTTTTCCTTGCTATGGTACATATCATTCTCGAGTCGTCATCGACGATTCTGCTGATTGTGCCAATTTTGATGCCGCTGTTAAGCAATATTGGTATTGATCCGATTCATTTCGGTATTCTGTTATTGATTAACTCCTGTATTGGATTATTGACACCGCCTGTTGGCGTGATTTTGTACATCGCCAGTGGTATAACCAACATTAAGGTTGAAACACTAGCGAAGGCTGTGATTCCTTTCATGTTTGCACTAGTGGTTGACCTTTTAATCGTTATTATCTTCCCAGGTTTCGTAAGCTTTGTACCACATTTACTGGGGCATGGATAAACGTCAACAAGGTATAACTCAATTATAGATAAAACGACTTAAAGCAGCCTTGGTTCGGACTTATGTCGGACTGAGGCTGTTATGTTATAAGTGCACTTGCCCACATATGACATACACTGCTAAACTAATTAATTTTTTGGACATGAAGATGCTCCCTTTTAGTAGCAGGTTTTTTATTTAACCTGTCTACCATCGGGGAGCATATGAACCCATTTCATATTACATTAGAACAGCCCTATAGAATCGTTGAATCAATTCCTTACTTGTCGTTTGCTTCTGCTTGCTTGATAGCAGCAAACAGTTTATCAGCGGTAGCTTTATCATTCTTGGTGTACTGATCAATAACTGGCTGCACTTTCGCACGCCATTGCGCTAACTCGGAATCCGATAAGGTGTCAACTTGCATACCTTTTGCCTTCAAATTCGCAATGTCAGAGCTAACTTCAGCACGGTTGATCTGGCGTTGATACTGACCAGCTTCGACTGCAGCTTTCTGAATTGCCTGCTGCTCATCGGGAGAAAGTTTATCCCACCAAGTTTTGCTAACCAAGAATACAAATGGCGTGTACACGTGGTTCGACAATGTTACATATTTTTGAACTTCATAGAATTTTGAGGACCAGATTGTCTGAACCGGGTTCTCCTGAGCATCTATGACCTTCTGTTGTAATGCGTTGAACACTTGGTCAAAAGACATTGGAGTTGGATTTGCACCAAGTGCGCGCCAGAACGCAATATGTACAGGCGTCTGCATCACGCGTAGTTTAATACCCTGTAAGTCAGCTAATGTCTTAATCGGGTGCTTACTATTTGTTAAGTCACGGAATCCATTTTCCCAATAAGCAAGGCCAACCAGGTTTTTTGCTGGAAGTTCCTTTAAAATATCTTGCCCTACAGGCCCGTCAAGAACCGTGTCTGCAACTTTCCCATCCTTAAATAAGAACGGAAGGTCGAACAATGCAAAATCAGGTATGATATTTGAAAGAGGTGACGTCGACGGAATCGTCGATTCGAGCGCCCCAGATTGCAATTGCTGCGTCATTGTAAGGTCATTACCAAGCTGGCCGCTTGGGTATATCTGCACATTAACACTGCCGTTACTGTACTTTTCAGCCAAATCTTTAAATTTTACAAGTCCTTTGTACTCACTGCTGTCTTCCGTTAGACCAATACCCACACGCATCGTCACGGTTTGTGCTGGTTTAGCCGCCGTGCCGCCGCCTGCCGAATTTGTTGCTGAATTAGATGCCGCTGCACTGCTGCCACAACCCGCGACCATCATGCCTAGCAACGAAACCGCAGACACTGTTGAAAGAACTCTTTTCCATCCAATGTTCAAGACTTAACCCCCCGTAATTATTACGTCTATAGTGGTTTCTAAAAGCGTTCCTTACCGATATGGCGTTTTGGTATCCCACCTCCGTCTAACGAAAGATGTATTACCTGCAATACCTTAAAAATGCAGATAAAGAATATTAAGATAATTTTACAGGACTTATTATAAATGAGTTAATAGAATATTCAATACACAAAAATAAAAATAATTTCGCAAGATTTTTAACCGTAAATTTCCCTTCCTGGGCAATTTATTTATACGATAGCGATAAAGAAATAAGACGTTTTAGTACACGAACATTTATACTAGAAATGTTTACATACTTTTTAGTACATATATGTTTTACAAACGTTTACATAATGTACACAGCGGGTCATTATGGAAAAACAACTTCCAATTTCAGGTCAAATTACGTTCTACCCTTCTCCTGTTTATGTTATGTTAGACACTGTATTAAACAGAAGTACAGCTTCGAACAGTGAACGCATTATGTAAGCTGTTATCAGAGGTGATCCTTATGAGAGGACAATCAAATACGAACTTTAATAATGAAACATCTTCGCTTCTTGTAGACAGACGGAAACAAGTTCGTATTCAAATACATATGAAAGCTAGCATTGCTGGAGATAACCAAGTATTTCACGACTCTACTATCATCGATATCTCAAATGACGGTGCACAAATTCAATCTTACGATACTTGCCCTGAAGAGAATAAATGTCTCACGGTTAAATTTAAATTAGGTACAGAGTATCTCCTGTCTGCAGCAATTGTCTGGTTTCGGGGCGTCAAAAATAAAAATTACTTTATTGGTGTAAAGTGGGTAAATTTAACACATTCTGAAAAGGAGCGACTTGAACGGGAAATAATGCGCATCGCAGTGAACCGCCGCCGATTAAAAAAATAGGCCTGGATTAACAGACAGCCTGTTGGATTAATTTAGCTCTTAGTTCTTACACATCACTTGGGTCGTATTCGTCATACTCTAATTTTGTAACTTTAGTAAAATTTCCTTCCGCAATTTCCTCTGATGTTGCTTGTCTGTCAAGCCCTGAGACACCTTCTAGCCCGGGTGCAAGTTGACTCTTCTGCTCGGAATTTTCCACTTGTTTCTTTTTATGTTCCATAAATGTGAATCCTCCCTCGTTTCTTATGACGAACGTATTTTGTGGTTCGATTGCAATATTTATACAAATCAACATAGACAAAACCAGCCACAGAAAGATCAAGAACCAATCCTGCACCGTAGTGACTGAAGGCGAATATTTGTAAATAGCTTAGTTCGCAGTAACGACAAATTGGCCTTTCGTTATCCTCAATCACCTTTTAACGATTTATAAATGGAGTGGAAGATAAGTGAATTTACTTGTGACTGGCGGGGCAGGGTTTATTGGGAGCAACTTTATCCGCTATATGCTGTGTAAACACCCAACGTACCAAATCATCAATGTGGATGCCCTTACGTACGCAGGGAACCTTGAGAACCTGAACGACGTCAAATCCAATCCTAACTACTCATTTGTAAAAGCCAACATTACAGATGAGGCTAAGATTGACACAATTTTGGAACATGGCGTTGATGCAATTGTTCACTTCGCAGCGGAATCTCACGTAGACAGAAGTATCCTTAATCCAAGAGCCTTCCTGAAGACAAACATTATTGGCACCCACGTGTTGCTTAATGCTGCTAGGAAACATAAAGTAAGTAAATTTGTGCATATTTCGACGGATGAAGTGTATGGAAGCCTAAGTGAAACGGGATCCTTTACTGAAACTACTCCGCTCGCATCAAACAGTCCGTACTCGGCAAGTAAAGCTGGCTCCGATTTACTCGTCAGATCATATCATGAAACGTTTAGTCTTCCTATAAATATCACACGCTGTTCCAATAACTACGGGCCATATCAATTCCCCGAAAAATTGATTCCACTCATGGTCATTCATGCACTTCAAGATAAGCCCTTGCCAGTTTACGGTGACGGCCTTAATGTCCGCGATTGGATCCACGTAGAAGATCACTGTGCAGGCATCGACTTGGTTCTTCACAAAGGCCTTGATGGAGAAATCTACAACATCGGCGGAAATAATGAATGGAAAAATATTGATATCGTAAAGTGCATTTTAAAAGTTTTACACAAATCGGAGGACCTCATTTGTTTTGTTAAGGATCGCTTAGGTCACGACCGCCGCTACGCAATCGATGCAACGAAGTTGCGTACAGAGTTAGGATGGAAGCCCAAGTACTCTTTTCATACAGGCATCGAACAGACAATACAATGGTACCTCGACCACAAGGATTGGTGGGAACGAATTCAAAGTGGTGCTTATCTAGACTTTTACAAAACTAAGCATACCTCAAGACTTGGTGATGCAAAATGAGGGTTTTAGTCACGGGAGCAAAAGGGCAACTCGGTCAAGACGTCGTAAAACTATTTTCAACATCGCATGAGGTCTATGAGTATGGCCGGAATGAACTGGATATCACAAATGCAAAGCAAACAACAGAAATTATCGAGAATGTAGAGCCGCATATCATCATTCACTGTGCAGCGTACACCGCAGTGGATAAAGCAGAAGAAAACCGCGAGTACGCGTACTTGGTCAATGCGACTGGAAGCCGTTATGTGGCTCAGGCTGCTAACAGGGTCGGTGCAAAACTGTGCGCCATAAGCACGGATTATGTCTTTGATGGAGAAACGAAATACCCGTACACTGAACTTGCAAAAATGAACCCTAAAAATGTATATGGCGCAAGTAAATTAGCAGGCGAGAACTTCATCCGGGAGTGCACGGATAGGTACTTTATTGTACGGACTTCTTGGGTCTTTGGATTATATGGAAGCAATTTCGTCAAATCCATGTTGAATTTAGGTAAATCCAGAAGTCCCATAAAGGTAGTAGACGATCAATTTGGAAGCCCAACATATACAAAGGATTTAGCCAGATTTTTGCTTGAACTGACAGAATCGGATAAGTTCGGTACTTACCACGCTTCAAATACCGGGGTTTGCTCGTGGTATGCATTCGCCCGCGAGGTTTTTTCACAAGTTTCGTGGTCTGTTGATTTGAGTCCATGCCGTACCGAAGACTTTCCAAGACCTGCACCGCGTCCGAAATATTCGGTGTTGGCCCACACTGCAATAGAGAATAATGGGTTTCACCAATTACCTGCGTGGCAAGATGCGTTGCATGAATTCTTATCGGAGTTCAATCAAACCTAGTCGGCGAGGTATACGCGTCATGAAAATTTTAAAGACAAAGCTTTGTGAAGTACTCATCCTTGAACCGGCCATCCATTGTGATAATCGCGGCTTTTTCACCGAAAGTTATAATCGAAAAACCATGCATCAGTACGGAATGCATTATGACTTCGTCCAGGATAATCATTCATTATCTGTGGAGGCAGGTACACTACGCGGACTGCATTATCAAGACGATCCGATGGCACAAACTAAGCTCGTATCCGTTCTTACCGGTGCCATCTATGACGTTGCTGTAGACATTCGGAAAAACTCACCGACATTTGGACAGTGGGTTGGCGTCATTTTAACCGGTGAGAACCATCGCCAACTTTTAATCCCACGAGGATTTGCCCATGGGTTTTGTACGCTGACTCCAAATACTCATGTGATGTATAAGGTCGACCAGTTCTATTCCAAAGAGCACGACAGAGGGATTGCTTGGGACGATCCCGCTCTTTGCATCGACTGGCCATTTAGCAACGTGATCGTCTCAGAGAAGGACAAGACGCACCCAAAGCTTGGTGACTTATAGTTCCCTAACCATTTATGCCCACACGCTTTCACTATGCGGATAATATAATTCCATGCAGCCCTCCGACACCGCAATATCCCTGGTATTCGCATACCCACACAGAGTTTAGAACGTAGCTAAAGCTAAACGAATATGATGCGTGGCGGGCTGATTTACTTGTAAGTGACTTATCGGAGGGAAACTTGTGAAAGCAATAATTTTAAGTGGAGGAACAGGTTCCAGATTACGTCCACTGACATTCACTGGACCTAAGCAACTTTTACCTGTTGCTAACAAACCCATTTTATTTTACGCCATAGAAGCCATTCGTGATGCTGGCATCCGGGACATTGGCATCATTGTTGGTAACACAGGGGACGAAATACGATCTGTAGTTGGAGACGGGAGCACATGGGGCGTCGAAATCACATACCTTCATCAATCTGAACCAAAAGGTCTGGCCCATGCCGTACAAGTTGCTGAACAGTTCATAGGCAATGACTCATTCTTAATGTTTTTAGGTGATAACATCATTAAGAATGGGGTCAAGTCTTTTGTGGAAGAGTTTCAAACACGAAACTGCAATACACTCGTGTTGCTCAGTGAAGTTACGGAACCAGAGAGGTTCGGGGTGGCTAAGTTCGATGGAGACCGGCTGATTGAACTAGTGGAGAAACCGAAGATTCCACCGAGCAATTTAGCAGTAGTAGGAGTTTACATGTTTGACCCATTGATTTTTAATGCAATTCGCTACATTCGCCCGTCTTGGAGGAACGAATTAGAGATTACTGACGCCATACAATGGCTTATTGACTCCGGAGCAGAAGTTGAAGCTAGTACCATTACTGATTGGTGGAAAGATACAGGAAAACCGGAAGATGTCCTCGAAGCAAATCGGATACTGTTAGAAACGATAGAACGGAGTATTCGCGGGAATGTAGATGAGTCGTCAGCCGTAGACGGGCGAGTGATAATTGAAGAAGGCGCAACTATGATAAACAGTATTGTTCGCGGTCCGGCACTCATTGGCCATCATTCAAATATTGTAAATTCCTATGTTGGTCCGTTCACCTCCATTAATTCAAATGTGCACCTTCTAAACAGCGAAATTGAAAACAGCATCGTTATGGAGAACACCGCCATTTTGAATGTTTCAACTCGTATTGACAACAGTATGATTGGAAAAAACGTATCAATTAGGGCAACAGACTTAAAACCTAAATCCCTGAACTTCGTTTTAGGCGACCAGAGCAATATCGTATTACGATAGCAGAACAATAAATAGCCTTAAAAACCGAGTTTATAAACAGGACACCTTATTATGAAAAGGTGCCCTGTTTATTATTGTTTTTTCGAACAAACCGAATCGTTCTCCGTCCTTTAAAAATCCTCTTTGGTTTCTTCCTATTTCTTAACTAAGTGACGTTTTCCTATGGAGAGGTTACACCCCCATAGCGGTATTGCCAATTTAAGTTTCGCAAATCAAAGATTATTTTCTCATAAAGCAACGCTTCGAAAAGGCTGAGTAATTTTCAAAACTGCCGAGGTAAAAAACTGTGCTAATCAAGGATTTTTAAAATTGTGCTGCTGTCACTAGGCGCATTTCTTGCCATATTTCGGTTGCGGCGCATTTAGTATATGAAGCCCGATGTGACGGAGGTGAAAGCATGAGTGCGGACCGCAATTACAGTACGCTACTCCTTGATAATGCTATACGAGAACTACGTGAAGCTAGGGATCACGTTCGACACGAAAAGTTAGAAAAGGCTGAAACGGACATTGGAAAAGCACTGAAATACATGGGGAAAGCCCTCGTTGAAATCCAGAAAATAGAAAAAGGGCGAGGGTAGCATATGGATGAGAGATACCAGCGACTTGAAAAACAAATTACAAAAGCTCTTGAAGAACTCAAGGATACAAAGAAATCATTATTAAAAGGAAAAAGTGAAATTGCAGAAGTGAAAATAGCTAAGGCGATGTACACACTCGGAAAATCAATTCAATATATAAATATCCTTGAAGATTCTATAAGGTGTCATCATCACGAATCCCATGAGAAATGTGAATGTCACAAACATCATCATAAACACCATCACAAGCACCATCATCATAAGGGGCCAACAGGACCTACTGGACCTACAGGACCTACAGGACCTACTGGACCCACGGGACCTACTGGACCTACTGGACCTACTGGACCGACAGGACCTACTGGACCTACTGGACCTACTGGACCTACTGGACCTACAGGACCCACGGGACCTACAGGACCCACAGGACCCACGGGACCCACAGGACCTACTGGACCGACAGGACCCACAGGACCCACAGGACCCACGGGACCCACAGGACCTACTGGACCTACTGGACCTACTGGACCTACTGGGCCAACGGGGCCGACGGGACCC
>JAKADF010000540.1 GCA_021820805.1 Bacillota bacterium | reverse complement strand
ACTCAGGCTGCTCTAAACATGCAAAAAAGGTTACACCTACCCCGCCTTTGGCGGGGTTCATTAGGTTGTAGTGCAAACTTGCACCTACAAACCCGCACCACGACTAGGGAACTGTCAAAGATGAGTTATATTCGAAACTCTCTCTTCGCTAAGTTCATAAATGATTGGCTAGTGTTCAGTGTTCATGTTGTTCATGCGTGGATGTTTCTGCAAATGGAAAGAGGGATATTGGTGCTGCGACGGATAAATTTTGTGACTACTTTAATGACAGGGTTTGCTATTGTTATTCTTCAAGGCTGTGGACACACTTCTGTACATACAAGTAACGAGATTCCTTTTAAGAATCAAAAGATTAGCAGTTCCATGCATCCCGTAATTACATTACCTGCAACAGAACCGACACCAAAGCCTCAGACAGTTTACCCGCAGCGTGCAACTAAAGGGTTAGTTCCTGAAATCTGGTCTATTCCGAAAGGTGATGTTGCAATCACGATAGATGATGGACCCAGCCCCTATACAGGACAAATTATCCAATTATTAAAACAATATGGAGTGCACGCGACGTTTTTCTTTGTTGGGGAGCATCTCAAAGAATATCCGGGTGTGGTGCGTGATGCGCTAAGTGCCGGCGATGTAGTCGGAAATCACAGTGAAACGCATCCCCTGATGACCGATCTGTCACTGGAGCAACAACAAGCACAAATTGAAGAAACAGAGCAGCAGTTAGAGCAGTTAGGGGAGCCAAATCCGCTATTTTATCGTCCCCCGTACGGAAGCTTCAATGACAGTACGGAAAAAATTTTAGCTAAAGACCATCTTATTCTTGCACTTTGGAATCGTGATCCACGGGATTGGGCTGCTTCATCCCCAAATCAAGTAATTGATGCGGTCGTAAACGGGAACCCCTCAGGGGGCATCTTTGATATGCATGATAAGTTGATGACATTGGAGGCGTTGCCTGCTGTCATTCAAGCTCTTCAACAGAAAGAACTGCGCTTCGTTGTTCTAGGGGAAGTGCAGGATTATTCTTACGTTCCAATTATAGAGAAACATCCAAAGCTAGGTTCCAGCGGCAGGTTGCATTCGACAAACTTAACTAAAACTAGTTCAAGTCCTGTTCGTAGCAGTAATATGCAAGCATCTTCTGCTAAGGCAAACCTGAGTGAAAAGGGGGACTCAAGCGGGAAGCCGTCCACGAAAAATTTGATTGATGGCGAAAACTCAACTGATACGACAAAAATACCAGCGAGCAATCCTACGGATAATGGGAGCGTTGCTTCAAATACAACAAGCAGTTCAGACCTTAACGGAACGAGAAATACAACCCATAGTAACAATTTTGAGAACTCTAGTTCTGGTAATACTTTAGGTAGTACGAGTAATTAGCTATCTTGCATTCGATATTTCCTCATTGTAAAAATTTTGCTCAAATGTTGCGAGTGATATTCCAAATGTCTTTTGAAAACCAACTTCTACACTTTCATTCTTCAAATTAGATATAAAAGCTCGGAACCTTTCCATTCCGAATTGTGAAATAAGCTCTTTTACTGCCAAATAATCTTCCCATTCTAGATTGTATTCTGGCTCATTATTCGTAAACATCGTATTGTTTTGGTCTAGTTTATACAACTTGTAGTTCTTAGCCTCATAAGAAATCGAGTCCTGTATTTCCTGCTCAAGTTCTATCTCTGCTTGTGGATTAACTTCTTTTTCTGCATGGTTTCCAACGTACCAAGAGAATCCTTCATTTATCCAGATTGGAAGTTTTGCTTCAATCCCGTTTTGATAAAGTACGACGTGCGTCAATTCGTGAGCGAGCGTGTTTTCAAGTTCCCCATTTGCAGTGAAATCGTAGAATTTATAAATAGGGAGGTAAATAAAATTATTAAATTGGATACCAACAGATTCGTTGACCTCGTTTGTTAGTCTGCTTCCCGTAAAGTATGTTTTTAATTCTTTCGTGTACGTGTTTTCATTCGAAATAATGTATAGGTTAACAGGCGCATCGTAATGCATTTCTGTTATGGTATATACTGCTTTTATTGACGTGCTTTGGATTACATTCCCGATATATTTTATGGTTTTATTATCGACACTTTGATCTCCTGGTATAAGTTGAATCAACTTTCTCGGACTCCTGCCATCAATTAGCCATTTTCTATCTTTGAGCAAAAAGTAATTGTACTCTTCGCCTGATACAGAATATGTTGCAGGTTCAAGAGGAGTTTGCTTTCTGGGTTCTGCGTTCCATATGATGCCAAGTTCAATAATCAGCACTAGCAGAAAACAAATTACCCTTTTTACTTTTCTTTTAATACCATGAGTGTTCATTGGACTTTGCGGAATTGACATATATACCAACTCCCGTGCCCTGTTCGATTATCATGATCTCGACTCCAAAATTTTTGGAGCAGTCAAATTATCGCTCCCTGGCACTGAACCTTCAATATTCCAAAATAACGGTTTATGATACTCTGCGGTGTATTGGAGTGACTAGTAAATTTCCTGTGATGTAATGATTCAAAGTGACTGTTTTGTCCTTTCCTCCATATTCCAATAACAATTAACGGTCATGCGTTATGCAGTTGCTGTATGAATTTGGAATTCGTCCGCATTAAAAACTTTACGAAAATAGAAAGAAGCTCTTGACTTTTTCAAAACACCACAACAAT
>JAKADF010000539.1 GCA_021820805.1 Bacillota bacterium | reverse complement strand
CGATATTCCGTGAAGGTACAGAAACGGTTCTGTTTATTATCGGTATGGCTGACCAAATCAGTTTTCAAAACTTGATTCTTGGTATCCTAATCGGTTTCACTGTTTTATCCATCATTGCGTACCTGATGCTCTTTGTTGGCGTAAAACTGCCGATTCGCCCATTCTTTCTCGTATCCAGTCTCATTGTGTTTTACTTGTGTATTAAATTTGCCGGACTTGGCATCCATAGTTTGCAACTCGGAGGCATGATTCCATCGACTACCTCACCTAATTTGCCAAGTATCAATTTCTTAGGGTTCTTCCCAACCTGGCAAAGTGCGATACCGCAATTTGCAATTCTACTTTTCGCTGTTGTGGTCTATGTGTTTCGAAAAGTTACATTCAAACGTCGTCAGGCTCAGGAAACAATATAGAATCTGTCCATCAATATATAAAACGCTCGATTACCGGAGGTTAACAAATGAACCTTTTACACAAATCTGCTTATATACTTATCACAATGTCTATCTTAAGCGTAATCACAGTATCCGGATGCGGTTCCACCCTAAGTGGCAGTACACCAAATTCAACAAACGCTGTTTCGAATACAACTACCTCATCAACACCATCTAATCCAACCACATCTGGTTCTAAAGCCACATCAGTGAGTATCAAAGATGGTGTCACAAATTTGCTCACACTTGCCAAAGACCTCAAAACAGACATTTCCGCAGGCGACCAAACAAAAGTTAAAGAAAACGGGCCAAAACTAGAAGATATATGGTCTTCTTTCGAAGACAATGTAAAACCAAAATACCCGGACCTTTACGCAAAAGTTGAACAATTTCTAGACCCGACCGTTGCAGGTTCGAAGGCAGACACACTAGATAAACAAGTGCTTCTCAAATTGGATGATGGTCTAATCCAAGCTCTAACTGAGCTCTCGCAGAAAGCCCAGTGACATAATAATGGGGAACCTTTTATTAAAAGAGGTTCCCCATTTCATTAAGAAAGTTGCCTATAATAATTTATTGGAGGCCTTGCGGTTCATGCAATCGTTCAACCGGAACACGTATCATATCTCCCGAATCAATTGCATGAACTAATGCCGTATCCTCGTCTGGATTTAAGTTGTCAATCCAGACCGACTCTCCTTCATAAATCACATCGTATTGTTGGCGTGAATTTAAAATCTGAATCGCACGTTCCATGTCCATTTATGGCAGCCCCTCCATCCATGCATAGCCTGTTCTTCGCCCCAAGGATTATGCATCGCTTTGTACCGTGAAATTACACTTTCTGCATTATAAACTTCATAAAGTTCTACGATTCATGCATTTTGTGTTAAATGGTCGGGAAAAGTATCCATTAGCAAAAAATGTTGCTGTTGGAGGAAATAATGCGCCGGTACAAACAACCTAAAAGCATCATTTCCGAAGAGCGCTTGGCTAAGGTGGAACAATCAACATCGGAAAACGGCTTAATATTTTCACAAGATCTCCTTGTGAATGAAGCGCAACTTCGTCAGGTATTTGAGAACTGTTCGGATGTGGTTTTTCGCAAAATAAAATGTGATGACTATGAAGACAGAATAATTCTGATGCTCGTCATTTATGTGGACGGGCTGGTCGATACAAAACATTTAGACGAAACAGTACTAAAAACATTAATGCGAAGAAATCTCCCGCACAGACAAACGCTAACAGTCGCATGGGTGCGAGACCTTTTATCGGAACATGCGGTGCCAGTCGCTGAGGTTCTAATTCTAACTGATTTACAAAAGGTCGTAAGTCAGATTCTAAGAGGCCATACAGTTATATTAGTGGATGGCGACGATGCCGCTATATCCGCAAGTTTGATTGGCTGGGCGCGTCGCGGTATTGAAGAACCCCCCTCAGAACCCGTTATCAGGGGACCGCGCGAGGGTTTTGTTGAAAGCATCCGCACCAATACATCTTTAGTTCGCCGTAAGATTCGGACTCCTAGACTAAAAATGGAACATATGACGATTGGAGAGGTTACGCAAACAGATATCACTATCGCATACATTGAGGGGATTGCAACACCAGAAATCGTTGATGAGGTTCGAAAAAGACTTCAGCGAATTAAAATCGATGCGATTTTGGAGTCTGCATTCATTGAGGAGTTCATCGAAGATCAACCACGCTCCCCATTTCCCCAAACTCAAAACACTGAACGGCCAGATGTTATATGTGCAAATTTGCTCGAAGGGAAAGTAGCAATATTTACGGATGGTACCCCATTCGTTCTATCTGTACCATCCGTGTTCTGGGGTGCCTTAAACGCAAGTGAGGACTATTATGAGCGGACTTTTATGTCTAGTTTCCTACGGCTGTTGCGCATTAGTTTTATGATGATTAGCCTACTCTTCCCGTCGCTTTATGTTGCAATGACAACTTTTCAACAAGAGATGATTCCTACTAGCCTGCTTCTCAGTATTTCTGCAGCTCGTGAGGCAACGCCGTTTCCTGCAGTAATTGAAGCTTTGTTTATGGAACTGATTTTCGAGGCCTTGCGTGAGGCTGGAGTTCGAATGCCAAAACAGGTTGGTCAAGCAGTAAGTATTGTTGGCGCACTCGTTATTGGGCAGGCAGCAGTTCAAGCAGGAATTATATCTGCGCCAATGGTAATTGTTGTATCCATTACGGGTATCGCATCCTTCACATTCCCAAG
>JAKADF010000538.1 GCA_021820805.1 Bacillota bacterium | reverse complement strand
GGCGGGTTCATGGAATAAAGGACAATTTGCTATCGGATTGTCTGGTCCGTGGACTCAACTGAGTAAAATCGCGGCGCAATATAAGTCGCGTGCGGTGCAGGAATTGTACCCATATCCGAAAGCATTTGGTAAACAAACAGCTTCACTTAATTCGACTAGCGGCGAGTTAATTGTTATTTTCAATATTCACCAAATGGGCAAGTAGGTTTTGATTCTATACGGGGAGTGATGGGAGTACCATGAAAGTTGCCGTAATGATTCCTTGCTATAATGAAGAAAAAACGGTGAGAACAGTAATCCAAGACTTTCGCAGAGAGCTACCCAGCGCTGATATCTATGTGTACGACAACAATTCTCGGGATAAAACAAGGGAAATCGCCGTATCTTGTGGTGCGACTGTTCGTTCTGAAGTGCGTCAAGGTAAAGGAAATGTGATGCGTTCTATGTTCCGTGATATCGACGCTGACCTATTCGTACTCGTCGACGGTGATGACACTTATCCAGCTGAATACGTACATCAACTACTGGCCCCTTTGAGGGATAGGACTGCAGATATTGTTGTAGGAAATCGACTCTTTAATGGTTCATACACAAAGCAAAACAAAAGGACGTTCCACGATTTTGGGAATCGGATGGTGAAGTGGTTGATTAACAAATTATTTCATGCTTCCCTAGGCGACATTATGTCAGGGTATAGGGCATTTAACCGTAGCTTCATTAAAAACACTCCCATTCACAGCGATGGGTTCGAAGTTGAAACAGAGATGACGCTTCATGCTTTGGATAAAAAATTCCGGATCGTCGAGATACCGATAGATTACCGAGATCGCCCTGAAGGGAGTTTCTCTAAGTTAAACACTTTTAAGGATGGATTCAAGGTATTAAAGGCAATCTTTTGGATATTTAAAGACTACAAACCGTTTTCTTTTTTTGGGTTTCTGTGTTTACTATTTTTCTTGTTAGGAATTATCACTGGTTTACCGGTGATTCTTGAATTTCTAATGACTCACGTGATACAGAGAATTCCTTCTGCGATTCTAGCCGTGGGATTAATGATGCTATCAGGTGTGTTTTTCACGACTGGGCTAATTTTGGATACGATTGTTAAGCAACATAACGACGACTATCAGATTATGCTCAATAGGTCGACGGCAACCTTGAACGTCGTTCGTCTCAATAGCGAAATCATTGAGCAAAAGCAAAACATGATCTAGGGCACCACCAACATTCTATTTCCATTGATTCTCTTGAATTCAGCAGTACTTGGGCCTGGCCGACAAGCCACCATTATGCTTCTAGTCTCCAGCATTACCACCGCAGACATCGTATGCAAACCAAGATGTCGAGTGAAGGTGTAAACTATGTTGAGTGTCGTTATACCCATTTATGACGAAACAAATAATTTGCAGGCTTTCTGTGAACGTGTTTCCGCTGCATTGGTTGATTCCAATTTTGAAATTATTTTTGTGACAACCAGCAGGGGTGAAAGTGTGAATCTTTGCCCTGAACGAGTGCAACACAATGCATGCATCAAATTTGAGAAAATTTCCGGTGACCGGCGGGTCATGGCCGCGCGCGGAGTTAGGGTTGCTAAGGGGAATGTGCTGGCTGTTATGGGTGGGCCTTTTGAACACTCAATGGCACTCCTTGGGCAGATGCTGGCATGTATTGAAGAGGGAGCCGACCTCGTTGTTCCTGGTCCATGTGTTCAAGGTAGTAAAGGCAATAAGATACCTCTTCTTCGAGAACCGGCTTCGATGATGCTCCGTTTTGCGGGGAAATGTGCCGTCAAAAGGTTACGTCACATCAGCAACCCGATGGCTAGTTTCTTTGTTATTCGCCGCGAAGTGATTGAGAACGTACAACTCCAGCCTATGGGTAACCTGTTGACTGAGATTCTGAGTCGTGGTAATTATTCCAAGGTTATTGAGATTCCATTTAAACTGGATATATATGAATCAAAAGTGTCCCCACTCCAAACTTGGAATTATCTACGGCAGTTGTACCTAATTGTGCGAGATAGTCCTGAGGAGCGGCGGATCTACAGTTTTTTAATCGTTGGCAGTTTCAGTGCTTTTTTGAACTTATTCGTGTACGACATGTTGTTTCGACTTAATGTCTACCCCACAATTTCTAGTGCTGTTGCAGGAATTATGGCTATGGTAAATGGTTTCTGGTGGAATGATAGGATAACGTGGTCTGGAAGAAGAGAAGGGGGTAGTGTTCTAAGACGTTTTATGAGATATGCTAGCACAACCATGGTCGGTGTTGCTATTACAGTCGGAACGTTTGGCTTCCTGTATCGTTCCGTAAGATTAAATCATCTTATGGCCCAATTTGTTGGGATTATCGTTGCAACGTTTTGGAATTATATAGTTAACAATTTATGGACTTTCAAGCATGATGCTATATCCAAGCATTAGACCACGATTGTTTAAACGTAGCTTACCTTACGTAACAGACAACAATGGACGAAGTTAACCAGATTGATTTTGTTTGCATGGGGGCATTCAAAATACCACTGAGCCTAATATAGGGTGTAGGCACGTGAGTAGCGTTTCAAGATAAATATGTATGACAGACTGTGGTACTACGTTAAGCGACCGTGGAATAACGCAAGCCTGAATAATATCCTTTTCGTCTACAAGTGCGTTTTGGCGGGGACAAGTTTTACGGGTATTAGG
>JAKADF010000537.1 GCA_021820805.1 Bacillota bacterium | reverse complement strand
TCACTTGTTTGCGCCATTCCCTGATGCGATGGCAAACGATACGGCGTTCTTTGATCGGATGCACTACTATCTTCCTGGGTGGGAAGTACCTAAGATGCGCCCAGAATTTTTCACGAATCAGTACGGCTTTATAGTGGATTATTTGGCGGAATATTTTCGCGAGATGCGAAAACGCTCATTTGGTGATGCAATCGAACAATACTTTAAGCTTGGCAACAATCTAAATCAGCGTGATGTCATAGCGGTTCGTAAAACGGTATCTGGCCTGATAAAACTCTTGTATCCGAATGGTGAATTCACCAGAGAAGACTTAGAAGAGATCCTAAAATACGCGCTGGAAGGGCGAAGAAGAGTCAAGGAACAGCTTAAGAAAATTGGTGGCATGGAATTCTACGACGTTCACTTCTCTTACATCGTCAAGGAAACCTTGAGTGAAGAGTATGTATCCGTACCTGAACAGGGTGGCGGTAAGCTCATTCCAGAAGGGATGGGTAAGCCAGGTCATGTTTACACAGTTGGACATGGGGATTCGGGCATGATTGGTGTTTATAAGCTGGAGAATCAGGTGGTGTCGGGATCGGGGAAATTCGAAAAGTCTGGGGTGGCTTCAAATCGGGAAGCCAGGGAGAGCATAGATACGGCTTTCCGATATTTCACTGCGAACGCAAAGAGTATCAGTGGCACGATTAGCACAAAAACCAAAGACTATCTAATGTATGTAAGTGACCTGCAGGGGATTGGTCTAACCAGTGAGTTAGCCATCGCCGAGCTAATTGGTTTATGTTCTGGAGCTTTGGAACGATCTGTTCAGGAAAGCTTGGTTGTCCTCGGAAACATGACAGTCGGAGGAACGATTGCGAAGGTCGAGGAATTCGCCAATGTATTGCAGGTATGTGTTGATGCAGGGGCTAAGAAGGTGTTGATACCTGCAGTATCAGTTGGGGATCTGCAAACGGTGCCATCAGATTTGCTGATTAAGATTCAGCCGATTTTTTACTCTGACCCGACCGATGCAGTGTTTAAGGCGTTGGGGGCGAGTTGAAGAAAGAGGGGGAAGATGAACCCTCCTTCTTTTACAGGTTAGGTAAAGGGTGATTTAATGGTTACGAAAATCGAAGGTCATTTAATCTATCTCCGTAATAAACTTACCGAATACTACGAGAAATATCAGAATTTTGATTATAATGTTCAGTGGAATTTGGGCTTTTATGACGATATCAAAGATGAGGACTTACGCCAATTTTTTTCAATTTTCCATTACCAATTGAATTTTTTGTTCAAGTATATGAATACTCGGCTTCACAATGGTCATTATACTGCTACTGAAAGTAGAGCACTTCTGTATGTGTTGGATGAGATTAGGGCGGTTCAAATGAACTTTGTAGGAACAGAGCACGAGTTTAAGGTAGTTCAGTATTATGATGATATCATTCGACAGTGCGATAAGTTCCTTCAAAATAGTGGAGGCAGTCCCATCCCTAATGGATTTAAACGGATCGACATTATAGAAACACAACCTGTTTTCCAACTAACTACCTCCGTTAGTATACAACGTGGAGGTAGAAAAAGTTTATTTCAAACCAAGATGATTGGCGGTGGTTCTTACGCTACTGTCCATAAATATAAAGATGATTACTACAATCGCCTATTCGCCATCAAAAGAGCAAACAAGGATTTGACCAAAGAGGAATACCAACGGTTTAAGACAGAATTTGATACGATGCAGAAGCTCAATTCTCCTTATGTCGTTGAAGTATATAATTTTGATGAAGAGAAACGTGAATACGTAATGGAGTACGTGGATAAGACGTTGGATGCCTATATCTCTGAAAGTAACAACAAGCTCGATATGAGTGAAAGAATTGGTTTGATTAGGCAGATATTGAAAGCATTCAATTACGTCCATGGCAA
Source organism: Bacillota bacterium (assembly GCA_021820805.1). The sequence goes on along the minus strand of JAKADF010000537.1, from coordinate 785 downwards.
AGGCGTACTGCATAGGGATATCAGCACGAAGAATGTTTTGATTAAGCTTTATGATGAGTTAAAGGTGGTCAAAGTAGCAGATTTTGGTCTGGTTAAACTACCTGGCAGTACACTTACAAAATCTGACGATGAAATGAAAGGTTCTCTTAATGATCCAAAACTTTCAGTGACGGGATTCAAACACTATGACATGAGGCATGAGACATATGCCTTGGTGCGTTTGATCTATTTCGTTATGACGGGTAGATTGACGATAGGGAAGTACAAGAGCAAGGAATTTCAATCGTTTATTGAAAAGGGACTTTCCGACAGCCTTAACGTCAGATATCAAGATGTGGGGGAACTGCATGTGGCTTTTAACGAAATGGTCAAGACTCTTTAGTTTCGGTCAATCGTATTGAAGGAATGAAATACGTATTTCGTTCCGTTGAGAGAAATCTGTTGGGAGCGGGGGGAGGTCGATGATGTGAAGCTAAACATTTTCATCGACGAAAGTGGGAATACAGGGGATGTTCGTGTTGCAAGTGAAGAGGACTTTCGTTTCAGTGGACAACCCTATTTTGTTTTGGCTGGGGTAGGCATTTGGGATGAAGACCAAATTGAAATTGAAACTTTCGTCCAGGATTTAAAGCAGAAGTATCGTATCCAAAGTCCTGAATTAAAGTCCTCAAGGCTGTACGACACTAAGCCAAACCTCATCATCGAACTCATTAACTATCTGAACGTCCAGCGATATCCAATATTTGTCGAGATCAATGACAAGAAATATTTTCTTTGCATGCAAA